>NZ_JBKFDK010000002.1:0-238367 GCF_046452435.1 Motilimonas thetidivivens | reverse complement strand
TCTCCGCGTAGCGGCTTAGTTCAACAGTGTATTATACGGTTTTCTTGGTAAACCCACACGTTCCGCCTAGGCCAACCCCATTAAAATAACTACTAATCAACACCTTAACCCCATTGTTTGACAGCTAACTCTGATCCCAGAGGAAAACAAACCGAGACTAAAAATTACCGAGACCTAATTTGGCCCCCGTAAATCGGTGAGCTGATTTTTTTGTAATTATATATCAATGGATTAAAAAATCGATGTGAACAAAGCGAGACTTTTACATTTTATTTACCGCGCCAAAAGTGGGCTGAATCAGCAAAAATTTATTACACCTGTATGAATAATCTGGTTTAAAGGGGCGAGGTCTTTGTTGTTTACCTCTGATAGCGCTAATTGACAGAGGGGGAACATCAGGGCAAACGCATGAATGCTTTTTAAGCGATTAGTGATGTTTTCTTATACGAATATCTGCCGCAAGGATGCGGCAGTTAAGCCAGCAACAGCCTTTGAGGGATGATTTCACGGCGTTTCGAATAAGAATATTTCACCTTGTTGCTAAGTTGATTACATTTTACATTTTTACATTTATGCGTTCGCTCTAGGCCATTGGGCACTTAGCCAAAAAAGCCAATCATAGGGATCAAAAAGCCGACGCTAAGGTCGGCTCTGTATGCAAATGTAAAACTTGGCTTAGAAATCAGCTGTTTTAGGTGCGCGTGGGAATGGGATCACGTCGCGTACGTTGCCCATGCCGGTAACGTAAGCCACTAAGCGCTCAAAACCTAAACCAAAGCCAGCGTGTGGCACGGTGCCGTAGCGGCGTAGGTCACGGTAGAAGCCGTAATCTTCTTTGTTTAGGCCCATTTCGTCCATACGCGCATCCAGCACGGCTAGGTTTTCTTCACGTTGGCTACCGCCAATGATTTCACCTATGCCCGGTGCCAATACGTCCATTGCCGCAACGGTTTTGCCGTCTTCGTTTAGCTTCATGTAGAAGGCTTTGATGTCTTTCGGGTAGTTTTGCATGATCACTGGGCCGCCAATGTGCTCTTCGGCAATGTAGCGCTCGTGCTCAGATTGCAGATCTACGCCCCATTCCACTGGGTATTGGAACTCTTTGCCACAGTTTTGCAAGATTTCGATGGCTTCAGTGTAGTCCATGCGCACAAACTTAGAGCTAACCATTTTTTCTAGGCGGCTGATGGCATCTTTGTCGACGCGCTCTGCAAAGAATTTCATGTCATCGGCGCGCTCGGTTAATACCGCTTTAAACACGTATCGCAACATGTCTTCTGCTAGTTGCGCTGCATCGGCTAGATCAGCGAAGGCAATTTCAGGTTCGATCATCCAAAACTCAGCCAAGTGACGGCTGGTGTTTGAGTTTTCGGCGCGAAATGTTGGACCAAAGGTGTAAATTTTGCTCAAGGCACAAGCGTAGGTTTCACCGTTTAGCTGACCGGATACGGTCAAGAAGGTTTCTTTACCAAAGAAGTCTTCTTTAAAGTCGATGTTGCCTTGATCATCTTTTGGCAAGTTCATTAAGTCTAAGGTAGAAACGCGGAACATCTCGCCCGCACCTTCGGTATCACTGCCAGTGATGATAGGGGTGCTTACCCAGTAGTAGCCACGCTCGTGGAAGAAGCGGTGAATGGCTTGCGACAAACAGTTACGAACGCGAGCCACTGCACCTATCATGTTAGTGCGAGGACGAAGATGGGCATGCTCACGTAAAAATTCAATGCTGTGGCGTTTAGCTGCCATAGGGTAAGTATCTGGATCTTCAACCCAACCGACTACAACCACGCTAGTGGCTTGGATTTCGAATTGTTGACCTTTACCTTGGCTTTCTACGACTTCACCCGTTACTTCAACCGAGCAACCCGTGGTTAAACGTTGTACTTCGTTTTCGTAATTGGCTAGGTTGGCTGGTACTACTGCTTGAATGGGATCAAAACATGAACCATCGTAAACAGCTAAAAATGAAATTCCGGCTTTAGAATCACGACGAGTGCGGATCCAACCTTTTACAGTTACCTGACTTCCAATCGGAAACTGACCTTTAAATACTTCAACTACGGACGCTTGCGTCATTTTATTAGCACTCCAGCTTAACCAAGTAGTGAACCTTCATGTTGCTATTTAGCTCGGCTGCTTAAAGGGTTAACTAAGCGGCTTGGTTTGAGCTAAAGCACGTTCACCAAAATTACCAAATATTAAAGGGCTTAATCTTACCTTTGCTTAGTCAGGAAACAAGTAAAAAATCGTTTTTGTGTGGCGATGAGCGTAGCTAGATGCTTGGCTCACAGTAAAAGGGCAGAATTTTAGCTAGATTAAGCCTAATAAGATTGCATAAGGGGTAACTAATGAAGCAAACGCGCAAAGAGAGGCGTAACTCCACTCCTTGGCTAAATGTGCTTCTGGGATGGAGCTCATTGTTAGCGTGGAGCTTGTTTTTAATTGCGCTTATTTTGTTTCATTACGCCAGACCAGAAATGGAAACCGGTTTAATCCGCTATTTTAATTTGCCCTTTCGTGACCATTGGTTAGTGGAGCTAAAAACCGTATTTCTCTACACCCTTTGGGCTTGCTGTGGGCTGAGCACCATTAACTTTCTGGTAAACATGGTGTTTAAACGCCGTAGCACAGATCATATTTGGTTTAACCCTGTGCTACTTATCGTTATTTGCTTGGTGTTTCTGATTTTTCTCTACGACTATGGTTAAGCGAGTCGCGCTAGCGCTTGGTCAATCGCGGATGTCAGTTGAGTTAACTGCGTGGGTGTAATGACAAAGGGCGGCATAATATAAATGAGTTTGCCAAACGGGCGGATCCACACGCCAAGCTCGACAAAAATCCCTTGCAGTGTTGCCACGTCATAGGCTTGAGTCGTTTCGACCACACCAATAGCCCCCAGTACGCGCACATCTGCGACTTGAGGAGATGCCTTTAGCGGCATTAATTCATTGAACAGTTGCTGCTCGATGCGCGCCACATTGGCTTGCCAAGGACTGTCTAATAGTAAGGTTAGGCTGGCTTTTGCCACGGCGCAGGCCAGTGGGTTCGCCATAAAAGTAGGGCCGTGCATAAACACGCCCGCTTTGCCGCTGCACACGGTATCGGCGACTTTTTTCGTGGTTAAGGTTGCCGCTAGACTTAAGTAACCGCCTGTTAAGGCCTTACCTAAACATAAAATGTCGGGCTCGATACCCGCGTGCTCACAGGCAAACAGTTTACCGGTGCGGCCAAAACCCGTCGCGATTTCATCAGCAATCAATAAAATGCCATATTGGTCGGCCAGTTGGCGCAGCGCTGTTAAATAGTTGGGGTGATAAATCCGCATGCCGCCTGCACCTTGAACGATAGGCTCAATAATAATGGCGGCGATGTCTTGATGATGCTCAGCGAGTAGCGCTTTTATTTCATCCATTTCATTTTCTTGCCAGTTTTCGCCAAAACGAGATTGTGGCGCGGGGGCAAAAAAGTGCTGGGGTAAAAAGTCTTGATACAGCTCGTGCATTGAATTTTGTGGGTCGGTCACACCCATGGCGCCAAAGGTATCGCCGTGATAGCCATTGCGCACGGTTAAAAACTTAGCCCTAGGCTGGTTTAAGCTATGCCAATATTGCAGTGCCATTTTCAGGGCGACTTCAACGGCCACGCTGCCAGAATCACTGATAAAGACTTTTTCCAAACTGGCTGGGGTTATCTCAACTAAGGTTTGGCATAAGTCGATGGCAGGTTGATGGGTGATGCCACCAAACATCACATGGGCCATTTTATTCAGTTGGTTTTGCGCCGCTTGGTTTAGCTCAGGTACGTTATAGCCATGAATACAAGCCCACCAAGATGACATGCCATCAATTAATTGTTGACCGTTTTCTAATTCTAAGCGCACCCCATGAGCCCGCGCTACAGGATAACAAGGTAGCGGATTAATGCTGGAAGTATAAGGGTGCCAAATATGTTGTTGGTCAAACTCGGTGTTAATGCTCATAAAATAACCATTAGTTAACTTTGGTGTGTTGAAAAAGTTGACAGTCTAGCGTTCATCCATACACTAGCCAAATTATTTTAATAAACCTATTCAATGATGAGCGGGGCGCGAGCATGACAGTAGCAATCAGACACGATTGGACGGTAGCGGAAGTTAACGCACTTTTTGCATTACCTTTTATGGATTTGGTGTTTCAAGCACAAACCGTACACAGAGCGAACTTCGATCCAAACCAAGTGCAAGTAAGTACCTTGCTATCAATTAAAACCGGTGCTTGCCCCGAAGATTGTAAATATTGTCCGCAAAGTGCCCGCTACGATACCGGCCTTGAAAAAGAGCGTCTGCTTGAAGTTGAAAAAGTGCTGGAAGAAGCCAAAAAAGCCAAGGCCGCAGGCTCAACCCGTTTTTGTATGGGCGCGGCGTGGAAAAACCCAAAAGATCGCGACTTGCCTTATATCGAAGAAATGGTCAAAGGGGTGAAAGCCTTAGGTTTAGAGTCTTGTATGACACTGGGCATGTTAGAAAAATCGCAAGCCGAGCGCTTGGCCAAAGCGGGTCTTGATTATTACAACCATAACCTAGATACCTCGCCGGAATATTACGACAAAATCATCACCACGCGTACCTATCAAGATCGCCTTGATACCTTAGAACATGTGCGCAACTCTGGCATGAAGGTGTGCAGTGGCGGCATCGTTGGTTTAGGTGAGTCAGCGAACGATCGCTCTGGTCTTTTGATGCAACTGGCCAATATGCCTAAGCACCCAGAAAGTGTGCCGATTAACAAACTCGTTAAGGTAAAAGGCACACCGCTGGAAAACGTCGATGATTTAGATGAGTTTGAATTTATTCGCACCATCGCCGTTGCTCGCATCATGATGCCGCAATCTCACGTGCGCTTATCGGCGGGGCGTGAAAAAATGAACGAGCAAACCCAAGCCCTTTGTTTTATGGCGGGGGCTAATTCGATTTTTTATGGTTGTAAACTACTGACAACGCCTAACCCAGAAGAAAATAGCGATATGCAGCTATTTAAGAAACTAGGCATTAACCGCGAAGAGCGACATCAAGACCCAACCGAGTTGGAAGTGGATTTACCGCTGGGACCAATTACCGAAGATACCGATTTGTTTTACGATGCCACGGCGAGAATGAGTTAAGCGAATTGTATGGCCTTTGAGTTTATCAATGATGCGTTAGCCCAGCGCAAGCAAGCCCATTTATACCGTCAGTTGACGCCGATTGAAAGTGCGCAGCAGCGCGAAATTACGGTGGGCGGTCAGCGCTATTTAAATTTTTCCAGCAATGATTATTTGGCGCTTGCTAATGAGCCCTTACTGGTAAAAGCATGGCAACAAGGCTTAGAGCACTATGGCTGTGGCAGTGGCGCCAGTGCATTGGTGACGGGGTACAGCAAGGCGCATCAGCAGTTAGAAGAAAAGCTGAAAGCTTGGCTGGGTGTAGAAGCCATTGCGCTGTTTAATTCAGGTTACAGCGCCAATCAGGCCGTGCTTAAGCTGCTATTAGGTAAAGATGATTTATTGCTGCAAGACAGACTAAATCACGCTTCGTTAATGGAAGCGGGCAGTTTGTTGCCCTGTAAAATGATGCGCTTTCGTCATAATGATGTTGAGCATCTCGCCAGTTTGCTGGCTAAACCTGCTAGCAATAAGCTGATTGTGTCGGAAGGCATTTTCAGCATGGACGGCGATGGCGCGCCCATTGCTCAGTTATTGCAATTGCGCGAGCAGCATAATGCGTGGCTGATGATAGATGATGCTCACGGCATCGGCGTGCTGGGGCGTGCTGGCACGGGCTCGGTGTGCGCAGCGGGTGCACATAATCAAGATGTGAATATCTACATGGCCACCTTTGGTAAAGCCCTTGGCGTGGGCGGCGCTATGGTGGCGGGCTCGGCTGAGTTTATCGATTATCTAACTAATTTTTCCAAACCCTATATTTACACCACCGCCATGCCACCGGCGCAGGCGGTAGCGGTGGGGGCGGCCATAGATATCGTGATTAAGCAGCCTTGGCGTTTGTCGCAACTGCAAGATAATATTTATTATTTCAGGCGCTTGGCGAGCCAACTAGGTTTGCCTTTGATGGCGTCGCAAAGTGCTATTCAGCCGATTTTAATTGGTGACAGTGAGCGCGCTTTACACGTATCCAACGCATTGCGTGAACTCGGCTTTTATTGCGCGGCAATTCGTCCACCAACGGTGGCGCAAGGCAGTGCTAGATTAAGAATTACCCTGACCGCCAAGCATCAAACCAAAGATATTGATGCCTTACTTAATGCTTTAACTCAGGTATTAGGTACGTCATGAGTTGTTATGCCAAAAGCTCTATTGCGCAGGCGTTTTCCAAGGCGGCGGCCTCTTATGACAGCGCCGCACAGTTTCAGCGTGATACCGGCCATAAGCTGCTCGATCCCATCTTAACGCGCAGTGCAAATGCGTTAGGGGGACAACGCTGGCTGGATTTAGGCTCGGGCACGGGGTATTTCACTGAGTTACTCGCGCAAAGTGGCGTTCAAGTGGTGGGATTGGATTTGGCATTAGGCATGCTCAATCATGCTAAACATGAGCGCAGCAGTCAGCCTAGTCATCAACTTAGTTGGCTTAATGGCGATGCTGAATCCTTGCCGCTGCAGGATAATGCCTTTGATTTAGTGTTTTCGACCTTGGCCTTGCAATGGTGCGACGATTTGGGGCGCGCCCTTAAGGAAGCTTATCGCGTGCTAAAGCCGCAAGGTGAAATGCATTTCACTACTCTAGTTGCGGGCTCATTAACCGAGTTAACACAGGCATGGCAGCAGGTAGACAATAAACCTCATGTTAATGCTTTTTTACCCTTGAGCGATATTCAAGCCGCCACGCAACAAGCGCCGTTTGCTCATGTTGAGTTGCAAGTTTTGCCTGAAGTGGTGAGCTATCCAACTGCGCTGGCGCTATTAAAAGACCTTAAAGGCATAGGCGCAAATCATGTACCAACATCAGCTCGAGCTCCTGGGCTAGGCGGGCGAGGGGCCATTGCGGCCATGTGCCAAGGATATGAAAGGTTTCGAGATCATCAGGGCTTATTACCTGCCACCTATCAAGTTTGCTATGCAAGGCTAATAAAGTAGTAAAAAGTACTAGAAACGAAATCAGTTTCATTATTTACTACGGATCCAGCTTATATGTGACTGACGTATTTATACCCTTGCCTTATTTTAATTGGAGAATGGATTAATGACCCAAGCTTTTTTTGTGACCGGAACTGACACGGAAGTAGGTAAAACCTTTGTTTCTTGCACCTTGATGCAGGCTTTAGGTCAAGCTGGAAAATCTGTGATAGGTTACAAACCCATCGCGGCTGGGGCTGAATTAAGCCATCATGGTTTAATTAACGATGATGCCTTGCTATTGCAACACAATGGCTCAGTTGAACTGCCATATGAAGCCGTCAATCCTATCGTTTTCGCGCCGCCTATCGCCCCCCATATCGCTGCAGCAAAAGCGCAACAAAGCATTAATATGAGCGTGGTTGAGCAGGGCTATCAACATTTACTCGGTAAGGGCTGTGACACCTTACTAGTAGAAGGCGCTGGTGGCTGGCGTTTACCGTTAGGTAATGGTCAGTATTTATCTGATTGGGTGGCTCAAGCGCAACTACCTGTGATCATGGTGGTGGGCATGAAGCTTGGCTGTTTAAATCACGCCTTACTCACCGAACAAAGCATCGCTAGCGCAGGCTTGAAATTAGTGGGGTGGGTGGCGAATAGCCCAGGTGTTGAGCAAGACTTTTTGGCTGACAATATTGCGTATTTAACACAAGCGATTGACGCACCATTTCTCGGTCAAATCCCGGCCATGGCCGGTGCCCAAGGTGAATTTGACGACATCATGGCGGCGGCCAAGCAAGCGTCTAGTCAATTAGACATCACGCCGTTATTGTCAATTTAGGCCTAGCTTGAAGCGCTTTTTTGGCAATCATAGGTTGATATTTGCTCTACAATTTGGATGTTTTTTCTATGTAGCGCGAATGTGATCGAGCTGTAACGTTTTTTGCGTAAAATTATGTAAAGAACACTTGATCTTTTAGTTGCTAGACATATTATGTCGGGTGTTATCAATCTATATTTCACAAGCCATTGGGCAGAGGACAAACATGAAACGAATTGCACTTTTAATACTAACTAACTTAGCTGTGATGCTAGTGCTAGGTATAGTGTTACAAATTGTCTTTGCTGTAACGGGTATTAACAGCAGAGGAATCGGTGGCATACTGATGTTTGCCTTAGTTTTTGGCTTTGGTGGTGCATTTATTTCACTGGCCATGTCAAAAATGATTGCTAAGCGCTCTACCGGCGCAGTGGTGATCACTGAGCCTCGCAATGCGGATGAGCATTGGTTGTTAGAGCGTGTTGCTGAGCAAGCGCAAAAAGCCGGTATCGCTATGCCTGAGGTGGCTGTTTACGACAGCCCAGACATGAATGCATTTGCCACAGGTATGACTAAGAACTCATCTCTAGTTGCGGTCAGTACTGGTTTAATGCATAGCATGACACGTGATGAAGTTGAAGCGGTGCTTGCCCACGAAGTAAGCCACATTGCTAATGGCGATATGGTGACGCTAACGTTAGTGCAAGGCGTAATGAATACCTTTGTTCACTTCTTTGTGTCTATCGTATCTAATGTGATTCAAAACGTGTTAGGCGGTGATGAAGAAGGTGAAGGTGGCTTAGGCTTTATCGCATCTTTTGCGATCAGCATGATCCTTTATACCGTGTTTGGTGCTGCGGCTTCGGTTGTGGTGGCTTGGTTTAGCCGTAAACGTGAATTTGCTGCCGACGCGGGTGCTGCCCAGTTAGTCGATAAGCAAAAAATGATTAATGCCCTTGAACGTTTACGTGGCGGCAACCAGCATGAGATGCAAGGACAGTTCGCGGCGTTTGGTATTAATGGTGGATTTAGCTCGTTGTTTTCGACTCATCCTCCACTGGAAGACCGTATTCAAGCGCTTAAGCAGCAATAATTTAAAGCTGGCTAATCGAGTAGGGCTGCTTCGGCAGCCCTTTTTTGTGCTTGAAATTAACCCCATTTCCGGCTGTACCCATTTACGGTTATTGTTAAGTTATTCGTTTTGTAGGCATAACCTGCAAAAACCGCTTGAAAACGACCTGCATTCTATTAATTGCCTCACTATTCTGGCAAGATATGTAAAAAAAATGTATTTCAGCAAGGACAGCTGTAGATGACAAGGTGTGTAAGACAAGTCGTTAAGTTGAAACTCTATTTAGCATGTTTACTCATGCTCAGCGCCTGTACGCCAGAAAGCGAATCTTTGCGTGTAGGGGCGGCACCTTGGCCCGGTTTTGAACCTATCTATCTTGCCCGTGAAATGGAATATTTAAACCAAGAGCGGATTTCTTTGTTTGAACTCACCAGTGCGAGTCATGTGGCCCACAGTTTTGAAGCTGGCAAGCTCGATGTCGCGCTTCTTTCCCTTGATGAAGTACTGACCTTAATCACTCGAGGGGTTAATCTAAAAGTCATCGCGATTATTGATGAGTCGGTTGGGGGCGATGCCATTATCGGCTTACCGGGCGTGACGCATATTCATCATTTGAAAGGTAAGCGCATTGGTTATGAAAACAATGCCGCCGGCTCACTGTTATTAGCCGAAGCCCTTAGCCATGCAAACCTAGCTGCCCATGAAGTAGAGTTGGTTGAGGTTAAATTAGACGAGCAACGTCAAGTGTTCCATCGTAGCCAAGTAGACGCTTTAATTACCAGTGAGCCCGTAAAACAACAATTATTAGGCTTAGGTGGTGTGGCTATTTTTGATAGTTCGCGATTACCGGGGCGAATTGTGAATGTGATGGTGGCATCGGAGCAGGCCATTGGCGCTAAGTCTGCCATGATGGTTGAATTACTCAAAGGTTATTACAAAGCCAGAAAATTTCAAAAGGGAAGGCCTAAAAAAGCCATGCAAATTATGGCAATTCGATTACAGCTTTATACCAGCGAGATGGAAAGTAGCATGCAAGGGGTCAAATTTGTCGAGCCTGTTGAAGCGATTATGCGCCTTGCCGGAGGGGCTCAATCCGCATTAATAACCCAAGCTCGGGATTTAGGTGAACTCATGGTTTATCGCGGTATGATTGAAGCTGTGCCTGACTTGAGCCATCTCGTGCACAGTCAAATTCTGGAGCGGGTGGTTTATGAATAATCCAAGATTATGGTCGCTTGCTTCCGTTATTCCCGCATTATTGCTGCTGGTATTTTTGTTGCTGCAAGCGGTTTTTATTTATATTGATTACCAAAATAAAAGTGAACGTTTGCTTGAGCAAAGCAAACAAGAAGTCTTGGGTAAGGTCAATAAACTACAACAAAGTCTATCAGATGCCTTAATGCGTCATGATAACGCGGTTGCCGAGCGTGAGCTTACCTTAGCTGCTTTAAATGACAACGTGACACAGCTACTCGTACTTGATGAGAATGCCGAAGTGTTGTTGGCTAATCAAATGAATTTAAAGTTCATGTTTGCCAGCGCGGTATTACCGGAATTTAATTGGAACGATTTTTATCAGGCCCGCGATAAGAATCGCTTGTTATATCAGTATGTGCCAACTAGCCAAAACATTTATGTCTATGCTCCGTTGCAATTAGCGCGTAAGGATCACAGCTTAAAACGTAACAATACCGGCGCAATTTTTGTGTCGTATTCATTATCAAAGCCTTATCAGCAGTTAAAATACACCACCCTTAAAGACTCGATAACCACCACGGTGGTGGTGTTAGTTGCGTTAACCATTTTGATTTTACTGATGGTGAAGATGATTATCTTGCCATTGAACCGTCTGGTTCAAGCTGCGCAGCACCTGAATAATGAAGACGACTTTCCTGCTTTGAAACAAGGCCAAGGTGAAATCGGTTTATTGCAGCGCTCGTTAATCGAGATGGCAGAAAAAATGAAGACTAACTTTGCTCAGCTGAGTGCCAGTGAGCAGCGTTGGCATTACGCCTTAAGCGGCGCAAGAGATGGAGTATGGGATTGGGATCTCGAAGATAATCGGGTGTTTTACTCTAGCCGCTGGAAAGAAATGTTAGGCCATCTAGATGACGAGATCGGTGAAGACATCGAAGAGTTAGAGCAACGCGTTCATCCTGATGATTTAATCGACATGTTCAGCTGTTTAGAGCAGCATCTACAAGGTAAGACGCCTTATTATGAGCACATTCACCGTATTCGTTGTAAAGATGATAGTTATTGCTGGGTGTTAGATCGCGGCAAGGTTATTGAGTGGGCCGTTGATGGCACCCCATCACGGGTCATCTGTACCCATACGGATATTACGGAATACCGCAAAGCGCAAGATTTGGTGGCTTTTCAAGCCTATCATGATGAAGTGACTCAACTGCCAAACAGGCGCAAGTTACTCGAGCATTTAAACCTAGAAATAGGCAGGGCTAAGCAAAGCAAGCAATTTGGCTGCTTGTTGTTTATCGACATCGATAAGTTCAAGCAAGTTAATGATGTGCATGGTCATATGGCGGCGGATACCTTGCTTAGAATGGTGGCCAAGCGGTTATTGCAAATAATGGAAGGCAGTAACATAGTAGCTCGGCTACCGGGTGATGAATTTGCCATTGTATTGCCCCAATTAGGCACTGAGCCTGAAAAAGCGGGTGAACAGGCCTTAACCTTTGCCCAATCCGTGCGTAAACGGATTGCTTCACCCTTTGTGTTGCAAGGTCAGCGCATTAACCTAGCTTGCACCATAGGGATTACCTTGTTTCCTGAAGGTGGCTATTCTGCTACCGATATTTTGCGCCAAGCAGATATCGCCATGTTCCATGGTAAAGAGGATGGTCGTGACATGATCCACTTCTTTTCCCAAGAAATGGAGAACCGCGTTCAACGTAGCCATAACTTACAGCAAATGCTGCGTTTGGCATTAGAGCAAGATGAAATCAAATTGTTCTTGCAAGCTAAGACCGATCGCAAGGGAAATATTGTGGGCTGTGAGGCTCTGTTGCGTTGGTATCAGCCGCAGCGCGGTTGGATCTCTCCGACTGAGTTTGTTCCTGCTGCAGAAGATTCTGGTTTGATCATCGAATTGGGTAACTGGGTGCTACGCCAAGCGTGTTATAAATTGGTGCACTGGCAGCGGTTAGGGCTAGCTGAGAATTTTACCACCTTATCGGTTAATGTCAGTCCTAAGCAGTTTTTACAGGTCGATTTTGTCGAGCAAATTATTCAAGTCGTGTCCGAAAGTGGTATCACACCAAGCTTCTTAGAGCTTGAAATCACAGAAACCATATTGGTTTCTCAGCTTGATGATGCGGTTGAAAAAATTAAAGCTTTAAGGGCAATCGGTATTCGATTTGCGATCGATGATTTTGGCACGGGTTATTCTTCGATGTCCTATTTAAGTACCTTGCCTATCACCGCCCTTAAGATTGATCGCTCCTTTGTTGAGCATTTAGAAACCCAAGAAAGCCAGCAAGCGATAGTTTCTGCGATCATTGCGATGGCCGATAACTTAGATTTAGAGGTGATAGCGGAAGGGGTTGAAAATGTAGCTCAGCTTAACTTCTTAAAATCTAAGGGATGTAATTTGTTTCAAGGCTACCTATTTGGTAAGGCTCTAAGTGTCGATGAGTTTGCCAAGACGGTGTTGCCCAATAAGCAATCAGCGCCGGTTAGTTAAGGTGAGAGTGGCGCCTAGTTAAACTGAGGCGCCCTATCGGTTACTGCTTTATGCCTCTGCGCCGCTCAAAGTAACGCCCCAGCCAAGTTAATAGCCAGATTGGCTTGTGCTTTTGCTTCCATTGCCCGGCGACGTATTTATTGGCTTCTAGCATGGTTGGATAAGCGTGGGTTACGGCTAAGATTTTGTTTAAACCAAGATTATATTTCATGGCCAGCACAAACTCGCCAATCATATCTCCCGCATTGTTTGCCACTATGGTGACACCGAGAATGCGGTCTTTGTTGGGCACGGTGAGTACTTTAACTTTTCCTTGCGTGGCATCATCGGCGATGGCGCGATCGAGCTCTTTGAGATCAAATTCGGTTACCTCAACGGCGATGCCCGCAGCACCCGCTTGTTGCTCGGTGAGCCCGACTTGAGCAATTTGTGGATCGCAATAAGTGACACTGGGGATCACTCGATAATCGGCCTTAAACTTTTTAAATCGACCAAACAAAGCATTAACGCTGGCATACCAAGCTTGATGAGCGGCAAAGTGGGTAAATTGCATCGGCCCAGCTACATCGCCAACAGCAAAAATATTGGCATACTGAGTGCGCAGGTAAGGATCAAGGGCAAGGGTGCCGTTGTCGTTTAATTCAATGCCTAAAGCCTCAAGCCCCAAACCTTGGGTATTGGCCTTGCGGCCAACGGCGATTAATACCTTATCAAAGGACAGCTGATGCACATCGCCATTGATTTGGTAATGTGCTAGTTGAGTCCCTTGATTAGCGCTGAAATGGGTTAACTCAACCCCAAGCAAGGTTTGAATTTGTTCTTGCTCAAATTGTTGTTGCAGTAGTGAGGCGATATCTTGGTCTGCTCTTGGCATTAATTGTTTGGCCTGATCCATGACCGTGACTTTTGCACCTAAGCGGGCAAAGGCTTGAGCTAATTCACAGCCAATAGGACCCGCGCCAATCACCAATAATTGCTTGGGCAGCTCTTGCAACTGCCAAAGATTATCCGAAGTGAGATAATCAATATGCTCCAGTCCCGTAATGTTAGGAATGAAAGGCTTAGCGCCCGTGGCGATAATGATATTTTCTGTCGTGAGTTGCTTACCGTTAAGTTCAACGTGATAAGGGCTGCGAATAACGGCGTGTCCGGTTAGGCATTCAACCCCGAGTTTGCTGTAGCGTTCGATGGAGTCATGGGGCTCAATTTGTTTGATGACTTGGTGCACTCTTGCCATCACCTCTTTAAAGTTGGCATTGGCATTAACTGGGTTAAAACCAAGTTGAGCCGCTTTGCTTAGCTCATGTGCAAAATGCGCACTGCGCAGCAAGGCTTTTGAGGGGACACAACCCGTATTAAGGCAATCGCCCCCCATTTTATGTTTTTCAATAATCGCAACCTTGGCATTGACTGTTGCTGCAATGTAACTGCTTACTAACCCGCCCGCACCAGCACCTATAACGATGATGTTGTAATCAAAGGCGCTTGGCTTAGGGTAAGGGCGGTATAATTGATGCTGTCGTATTTGTTGCATAATGAAGCGCAGCAAATACGGCAGGCATGCCAATGCGGCTAAGGCTAGCCAAAGAGACGCTGAGGCGATGTCCTCAACACGTTGAATTTTGCCTAATTCGGTTCCCGCATTAACATAAACGAGAGTGCCGGGGATCATGCCTAATTGGCTGATCCAGTAAAAGCGCCAAGTTTTTATTTGAGTTAAGCCCATCAATAGATTGATCAAGAAAAAAGGCACAACAGGCAGTAGGCGAAGGCTTAGTAAGTAGTCACTACCGCGTTTTTCAAATTCGCTATTAAACTGGTTGAGTTTATGGCCCCAGCGTTGCTGGATTTTGTCACGCGCCAAATAACGTGCGAGCAAAAATGCCAGAGTCGCGCCTAGGCTACTGGCAAAAGAGACCAATACAAATCCTTGCCACAGACCAAATAAAGCGCCAGCAAGTAGCGTTAACATAGCTGCCCCTGGCAACGAGCTGGCGGTAATGGCAACGTAGATAAGAAAAAATATTGCCGTATAGAGCCAAGGTTCGGCTTGTATCATTTGTTGTAATTTGACGTGCTGGGATTGGATTGAGGCCAAATTGAGGTACTGCGTCAAATCAAATGCAACAAACAAAACAATGCTCAAGCTTAGTACTGCCAATAATGTCCATTTGGTTTTATTCATGAGGCGGCTCCTGTGGCTTGATATGACAAAAGCCTTGCGCGGGTACATCTAAGGCGGCGTTAAACTTAGCGGACATATTTTGAAAGGCAATTAAGCCAGTTAAATCAACGATGGCGTCCTCATTGAACCATTGCTTTAATACTTCTATTTGTTCATCACTCACACGTTTATGGCTGTCACTCATGGCCTCGGTGTAATCCAATACGGCACGCTCTTGCTCATCAAACATAGGATCGTTACGCCAATCGCTTAGTGCAAGTACTTTGGCTTCAGAGCCGGCGCGTTTGGCTAACGTCATGCTGTTGATGTCGATGCAAAACTGACAATGGTTGAGTTGCGATACGCGAACGGTGACCAGAGAGCGTAGCACCGGCGAGATAGGAGAGCGCTTACGATTAATTACACCATATAAGCTGGCTACGGTTGCGAATAATAGCGGCACCTTTCCCCAAAGTAACCCAGGTATCAGCACTTGCCCATAATTGCGTCGTTGGGTCCAAAAAAAAGGCTTAATCCACCAGGGATATTGCTTGATAGGATTGGGCGATATTCGCATCTTTTCTCCCTAATACTTGGTTGATGAATGTGCGCTTTGACAGGCAATCAAGGCTCAAAAAATTCGTTATCGATTATCTAGACAGAATATTTGGCAAAATAATTTCAAATACTACGTCGAAAGCGATTTCAAACTTAGTTCTCAGTTTATGTTAATTGGGCTGGGCTTGTTAGATTTACGCTTTAATTAGGTCAAATACGAGCCTATTTTCATATTCAAAGCAGGAATTAGATGAAATGGTTAAGGAAAGTGAAATAAAATCTATATATCAGACGTTAAGCTAGTTAAGCTTAATCAGGCTTTATAATAGACTTTACTATTGAATTTTTTGGTTTGGATCTTAGGTTATCTATGGCATTCATCTGGCGGCTATTGGTTTTTTTCTGTGTCTTTCTGAGTTGGAGCTCGTTTGCGAAGGTTGATTTAACAATTAATGGGGTTAAAGGGGATCTCAAAGATAATGTTAAATCCTACATTCTGTCGATTTCTGAGCCTCAAGGGCGTAATTTAGGCACCTATCGCGACAGTGTATTGGAAGAGACCGGCAAAAGTTTGATGGCGCTAGGATATTACCAACCTAAGATAGAGCTACAGGTTTCACTTAAAGATCAAACGCCAGGCAAACTGGTCGTGGTGGTGGACATTGACGCGGGTGAGCCTGTGATCATTACTAAAATTGATAAACAAGTCCTTGGTGAAGCGCGCCACGATGAGGAGTTTCTTACCTTTTTGAAAAACTTACCCCTTGAGCAAGATAAACCTCTCAACCATGGTTTATATGCTTCGGTGAAATCCAGTATTACCAGTAAAGCGTTACAACGTGGTTACTTTAACGGCAAATTTAAGAAAGCCAGCGTAGAAGTAGAAAGTAAAACCAATCAAGCAACCATTTATCTTTGGTTTGATTCTGGTACACGCTATCGCTATGGCAAGGTTTTATTTACTCAACCGACGCCCGCCGAATCCTTAATCAGAAATATGGTGACGTTTGAACAAGGGGATTTTTATCTAAATAAGGACATTGCTGAGTTTAGTGTTGAGCTAAGCGATACGGGGTATTTTCGCAATGTGTTGGTTAGACCCAACTTAGATAAAGCCGTCGGTAATCAAGTGCCTATTGAAATCACCGTGGGGTTAAAACCGACCAATAGCTTTGAAGTTGGAGCCGGAGTCACCACCGATATCGGTCCACGCATGAGCTTTAATTGGACCCGGCCTTGGGTAAATGATTACGGCCACAGCTTAGGCACTAATTTTGAATTAAGTAAACCTTCACAAACCATTGCCGCTTATTACAAAGTACCGGTGAAGGATCCTAATACGGATTATTGGAATTTTCAATTGGGGTATCAGCGCCTTGATGAAAATGACACAGAAAGTAATAAATACACTGTCAGTGCCAATCGATTTTCCAAGACCTCTGGCAACTGGGACAGAAATGCTTATGTTAAATATGAAATAGAGGACAGTACCCAAGGTAACCAAGATTTGCGGACTCAGCTATTACTTCCCGGTGTCACTTATACTCGAACGCGGGTACGCGGTGGCCTCAATGCCCACTGGGGGGATAAGCAAATATTGGGGACGGAAGTAGCCAGTAAATATTGGGGCTCAGATCAAGACATTTTAAAATTCTATGGTCAGACTAAATGGCTCCGTTCGGTGACGCCAAAGCATCGTTTTTTAACACGGTTAGAGTTAGGTGCTATTGCGGTGGACTCAATTGAAAATGTGCCCGCCACCATGCGTTTTTTTGCGGGGGGAGACCAATCCATTCGCGGCTTTGGGTACAAATCTATTGCCCCGCGTGACGACGAAAACAAACTGATTGGCGGTAAGTATTTGGCTGTGGCAAGTATCGAATATAGCTACCCAGTGAAAGAAAATTGGCGTATTGCTACCTTTGTTGATGGTGGCACAGCCACCAATGATTTTTCTGAAGATATATTATATGGCACTGGGGTTGGCGCGGCATGGGCTTCTCCCATCGGGCCGATTAAAATTTTTGTCGGAACGCCCATTAATGGTGACGAAGATGGCATCAGAATTCACTTTTTGATGGGGCCAGAGCTATGATGATTTGGCTACGCCGTTTTTTACTTGGGCTGCTGTTACTTCTGAGCCTAGTGATTGCTTTAGTTATTTCCCATCACGGCAATGTGTTGATATTACACCTTGCTAAACAGTTTTTACCTCAACTAGAAATTGAACTTGAGCAAGGTGCCTTATTATTCGCTCCGCAATTAAAAGGCGTTGCTTGGCAAGATGATCAATTAGATGTGGTGATAGAGGAGCTAAGCTATCGCATTGATTGGGGCTGTTTAACCAAATCGATTTGTGTTAACGCGCTGGTGGTTAATGGGGTGGATGTAAATTTTCATCCAACCGATGAGACGGAGCCAGAGCCAAGTACGCCTTTTGTTATGCCTGAGTCGCTAACTATCCCTATCGGTGTTCGTCTTCAAGGGATTGACATTCAAAATGTCGCTTATCGTCAAGAGGGTATCGATGTTAGCTTAAAACAGCTGCTGCTTTCTGCGCAGATAAATCAACAAGGTGCCAGTATAGCACCGGTTATTGATGGTTTGGTGGTCAAGCTTGCTCCTGCTGCGGATGTTGATGAATCATCAGCTACTGGCCAGCAAACCGCGCCAGTTAACGCCGCGGCGGATGAACCCTTCACCTTACCGGAACTGCGCAGCCCTATTCCAGTTACTGTGCCACAACTTGGTTTAAGTCATATTGAAGTCATTCAAGGTGAGCAGCGCTTTGTACTCAATAGTTTTTATACTCAAGCAAGTTGGTCTGAGTATGACTTGAAATTTACCGAGTTATCTTTAGTTTTACCTGAAGTATCGGCCAAATTGGATGCACAGGTATCCATGCAACAGAATTGGCCACTGCAATTAGAACTCTTTACCAAGGTGCTTAGCGATCCCCTACTCGCAGGCGATTTAGTTGGTCAAACCTTGTATTTAAAGGTGTCTGGGGATAGTGATAAATTAGACACTCAATTAGATCTAGTGGGCCCAGTAGATATGGCCCTAACAGGTTGGCTTGCGCCGTTAGATCCTAAGGTGCCACATAAACTGAAATTGAAGTGGCAAAAACTGCAATGGCCATTACAAAACCAAGCTCAATATCATTTAAATCAGGGGGAGTTGAGTTCAGAGGGGGATCTCGATGATTTTGCCCTTGCCCTTGATTCGTCTGCTGCGGGCGAAGGGATCCCCGAGGTGGAAGTAAGTAGCCGGATCAATGGGAATTTAGCACAGCTAAATGTGACTCAACTTGATGCGAAAACCTTGTCTGGTATTGCACAGCTTACAGGACAGTTAAACTTGTCAGAGCAAATCGAATGGCAAGGCAAACTAAATCTTCAAGGCATAGACACCTCTACCTTAGCACCTGATTACCCAGCGGTGCTCAATGGTCTCATTGAGCATCAATTTGCATTGCAAGGTGAGCAATGGCAAGTCAAGTTAGCGCAGCTGGATCTGAATGGCCAATTTATGAACCAACCCTTACTCATTCAAGGCCAAGTATCGGGTAACAGCAAAATGCAATGGGACATAGATAAGCTCGTGCTGAACAATGGTCAAAACAATATCCATGCAACGGGGCGTGTAGAGCAGCAATTAGCGCTCGATTTAGATCTGAACTTACCGGCTCTGAGTTCTTCAATTCCTGATGTCGAAGGGGCGGTGGCCGGCAAGCTCAAAGTGACGGGGGCTTTGGATAGCCCTGAGGTTAACCTGAATGTGTCTGCCAATGGTATTCAATACCAAGATTTGAATATTGCTAAGCTTGTTCTAAATGGAGACGTGGTGGCGAGTAACCAGCCCAATGGTCAAGTGAACCTCGTCATAGAATCCTTAAAGCAAGGGGATTTGCTGTTTGACTCCATTAATCTCGAGGCCAAAGGCGGTGCGACTTCTCACCGAGCAACACTCGCGGTAGTAGGTGAGCCTGTTAATGCTGAAATGACCTTGGCGGGTCAATGGGTTGATAATGGCTGGCAAGGGCAATTAGAACAAGCGTGGTTTAAAACCATAGAAGGGCGCTGGCAATTACAACAAGCGGGTAAATTAGCTTATTTGAATAATCAGTTACAGCTCGACAAGCAATGCTGGGCATCGACTCCAAGCCAATTCTGTATCAACCCCTCTCGGGTTGGTGAAGGTGGGGAAGGAGCGTTGACATTAACTCATTATGATTTAACGCGATTGCAGCATTTTTTACCCAGCCAAATGGCGTTAACAGGCGCGCTAACGGCTGAGCTAGATGCTAAGTGGGCTAAAGGCCAGTTACCCAGTGCCAATATTGACCTAGCGGGTAAGGGCATAAACTTGGTGGCCACCGATGATAATAATCAGACTCATCAGTTACCCGTCGAAGCCCTGACATTACAAGCTGAATTAGACAAAACCTTGGCAAAGATAAAACTTATTTTAGATACGGCGCAATTGGGTAAAGCCAACGTGGATGTTTCCATTAAGCCATATCATGATGAGCGTGAGATCCAAGGGAAGTTGAGTTACCAAGGTTTAGATTTACAAGCGTTACACTATTTGTTGCCTGATATTGAGGAGCTTGCAGGTAAGTTTGACCTTGAGATGAATTTAGCGGGGCCGCTCCTTGAACCAAACATACAAGGCGGAGCTAAATTAACCGATGCCATTATTGGCGGAGGTAGCCTACCTATGTGGTTGTCGGATATAAATACCGAGCTTAAATTAAATGGTACTCAAGCAACCTTACTAGGACAATTAAAAACCGGCGACGGCAGTGCACAGGTTAATGGAGAGCTGGATTGGGCTGAGGGTGTTGATGCTTGGGTCACGCTAAAAGGTGAAAATATTGAGATAGACCATCATTCGCAAATTCAACTCTTTGTGAGTCCAGATCTTAAATTTACCTTAGACAATACCAAGATGGACCTCAGTGGCGAAATTTTTGTGCCGAAAGGATTGATCGTGGTGAAATCACTCCCACCGAGTGCGGTATCGATTTCGGATGATGTGGTGATCATCGATGATAATGTAGCCGAAGATGATGGCAGCGACTTGCCGATGAAGATGAAACTGAAGATGCAGCTGGGCAAAGAGGTGAAGATTGATGCATTTGGCCTTAAATCAAACTTAGAGGGTCAGCTAGCGGTGACCAAAAAAATCGAGCAGCCGGTGCATGTTAACGGTGAAATTCACTTAGAAGACGGCTCCTACCGCGCCTTTGGTCAAAACTTGGTGATCAATAAGGGGATGATTATATTTTCTGGGCCGCCGGATCAGCCCTACTTGTCGGTGGATGCTATTCGCGATCCTAGCCTGATTGAAGACAAGGTGACCGCAGGGATAAAACTGGAAGGGCCGGTCTCGGCACCAGAGATTGAAATCTATTCCAATCCATCGATGGATCAACAAAACGCGCTCTCGTATTTATTACGCGGCAAAGCCATTGATAGTAATGGCGGTGATAACTCGATGCTGACGTCGGTATTAATCAACTTAGGGGTTGGCCAAAGTGCGGGCACAGTTAACCAAATCGGCGAGGCGATAGGAGTGAAAGACTTGTCCCTTGATTCGAGTGGCAGCGGTGACGATTCGCAGTTGAATATTTCTGGTTATATCTTACCCGGCGTGCAGATTCGCTATGGGATTGGCTTATTTACCGCGATGTCTGAGATAGCATTGCGTTATGAGGTCATGCCTAATCTGTATTTAGAAGCGGTCAGTGGCCTCAATAACGCATTTGATATTTATTATGAGTTTGATTGGGATTAATCTGCTACCTCGACCGTTATTCGCCGATTGCTAGCCCTTCACGCCTTGGGTCAACTCCCGACTCAAGGCCTTGCTCTGTGATCACAAAGCCATGTAAGCCGCTGTTTAATGGCTTGACTTGAGTTTGATATCCCAGTGCTTGTAGCGGTGCTTGCCATTGTATAGCTTGGCTATCTTGCTCTAACTCGTAGTTGCCGTTTTGATTGACTAGATGAGGCATCTCAATCGCTTGCTGAAGCGGTATTTGCCAAGCTAGATGAGCAATTAATACCTGACTCACATAGTTAATGATCCGACTGCCGCCCGGTGAGCCGATTACCATGTAAGGCTGATTATGTTTAAACACTAGGGTTGGGGACATAGACGAGCGAGGACGTTTATTGGCCGTGACACGATTAGCAATCGGCTGGCCTTGATGGTGGGATTGAAACGAAAAATCCGTCAGTTGGTTATTGAGTAAAAAGCCCCCCACCATGAGTCTGGCGCCAAAGGCATTTTCGATGCTGGATGTCATAGAAACGATATTGCCATCGCGGTCATGAATGACTAAGTGCGTCGTTGACGGTAAAGATTCACTGGTTTGACTAGCTAATTGGCTAACTTGGGATTGGCTAGTCAGTGTCCCCGGCGTTACCTCAGTTAATGCTTTAGGGCTGGCTAGGAGTTTAGCTCGCTTACTTAAGTAGGTTTTATCCATTAAGGCGTCGCTGTAGTCGGTAACAAAGTCAGGATCGGCCATGTATTTGGCTCGGTCGGCAAAGGCTAAGCGACTGGCATCGCCAATGATACGCCAGGCTTGAGGATGACTGGGTTCATATTTGTTTAGCCCTGCATGCTCTGTTAATGCCAAGATTTGGTTTACCGTGAGTGCGCCAGATGATGGCAATCCCATGCCACAAACTTGATATATGGTTTGATACTGTAAGCAGACATTTGGTCGAGTTTTAACTTGATAATTTGCCAAATCGTCAAGGCTTAGTAAGCCGGGATTAGTGGGGTGTTGCTGCACTGCAGTGACCATGGCGTTGGCCAGCTCACCTTGATAAAAACCTGCTTGGCCTTGTTTCGCAATTAATGTCAATGTCTTGGCATAGGCGGGGTTTTTAAGCCGAGTACCCGCAGTGATAGGGTTGTTATTGGCAGTAAAGAAGTAATCTTTGGTGCTCGCTTGTTGGCCAAGCTTGTTTTGGTCTAAGGCGATCAACTGCGCAAGCCGCGGTGAAACAATAAAGCCTTGCTTTGCAAGTTCAATCGCGGGGGTAAATAGCGCTTGCCAAGGTAACTTTCCATATTGCTGGTGGCTTTGCCACATCAGGGCTATCACCCCAGGTACCCCGACAGATCGCCCACCCACAACTGCGTCGAAAAATCCCATTGGGCTTTGCGCTGCATCGAGAAAAAGCTTATCCGTGGCCTTATTGGGCGCTGTTTCTCTGGCATCGAAGCTGGTTAAGGCTTGGCTTTTTTTATCGTAATAAAGTAAGAAGGCACCGCCACCAATACCGGATGATTGTGGCTCAACCAGCCCGAGGACTAATTGGGCGGTGATCATGGCATCAATAGCGCTGCCGCCCTGTTTGATAATCGCGAAAGCGGCCTCACTGGCATAAGGGTTTGCGGTGACAACTAAAGTCGATTTTGCTTTGCGAGTCTGTTGAGGTGTAAAACCTGTCGCGGCTTCTGGTGCTATCTGATCACTGACTTGAATCGGCTGAGCGTAAGTGAATGTGGAAAATATCCAGCACCAAAGTAAATATTTTGCAGTTTTGGTCATCATTCTTCCTTGTTTGTTTTGGTGGCTGGAGTTTGACTAAAAAGCAAAGCCAAGATATGACCCTGAAAATACTAGTCTATTGCCTCCTGTAACGCAAAAAGCCCACTGATTAAGTGGGCTTGGAGTAATGACTTAGAAATTTACATGATTATTTGTAATGGCGATATTTAATGCCTCGGTGATCTAAATAATCAAAATGTAAGTTGAGCCGAGCTTGAAAATCTTGCCAATCCTTAGCTGATGGTTCAGTCCAAGCTACTTCGGCGCCGGCGATTAAGCGTGGAAATACCATGTAGTCAAACTGGTTGTCGGTGCGAACAAACTCACTCCACAGCGCATATTGAACGCCAAGTAAGCGGTCTTTGCCTTGTGGTGTTAAATCCTGATTAAGTGGCTCAAAATGATACGCCTTATCTAGCTCGATATCGGCTGCCCAAGTGGTGCCAGGCTCGAATTCTGAGCGGTTATACGCCATATCAAGGTAAGTATATTGAGCTGGTGTTGCAACCACTTGATAGCCGTCATTGGCGGCGGCAATGCTGCTGTCTACTCCGCGCCAAGCAAAGATGATGGCATCCTTTTCAAGCTTGTCGCCGTGAATGGCTTCTTCCCATCCCATTAAGGTTTTACCCTTCTGGCGTAATCGATCTTGGGCATATCTTAGTAGATGGCCTTGTAATTCACGCAAGTCTTTGTAGCCGTTGTCTGTTAACATTTTTTGACAATGGGTTGAGCCTTCCCAAACGCCTTCTGGGACTTCGTCAGCACCGACATGGAAATAGGGGGCAGGGAATATCTCAGATAACTCATCAATAACGGCATCAATAAATTGATAGGTGCCTGGTAAAGCGGGGTTTAACACATTGTCGTTATAAAACTGCACCGAGCAATATTGAGATTGATCGGTGGGATCCAGCAGCAATTCGGGTAACGCCTTAATAGCTGCACGAGAATGGCCAGGTATATCAATCTCTGGGATCACTTGAATATGGCGTTTAGCTGCATAAGCTACAATTTCTTTGGCTTGCGCTTGAGTATAATAGCCACCATAAGGCTCAGAGCCACTGCCAAATTGCGATTCTATGGCCTGATTATGGCCTCTAAAGGCGGCTTTTTCGGTTAATGCAGGAAAAGCCTTGATCTCAATGCGCCATGCTTCATCATCGGTAAAGTGCCAATGAAGCGTGTTGAACTTGTAGTAATTTAATAAATCAATCAGCTGTTTGATTTTGTCGACACTTCTAAAGTGGCGTACGCAGTCAAGCATAAAACCTCGGTAGTTAAACCTTGGTTGATCAATTATTTCACCATAGGGCAGGTCTTTATTGGCATTTAAACATTGCGCTAAGCTGGCGAAAGCATAGCTAAAGCCAAGGTTATCGCTGGCTTTTATGGTGATGTTGTTTGCAAATTGAATTTCATAGCCCTGCGCTGGAATGTGCTCCTGATTGACACATAGCACTTGAATCGCATTGTCGGGATGCAAGCTATGATGCTGTAGTTGGGCGGTAAAAACCTCTACTTCTTGTGCGAGCTGCTCTGCGCCTGAAATCCATATGTGAGCTTGATTTACTAGGGTGCCAGCCACTTGCGTCATGCTATTGGGCTGCGGGATCACAGGATAAGTTTGTGGTAGCGCTTGATTAAGCGGCTCTCGCTGATTCACTTCCACATGGGGCAGAATAAAAGGTGCAAATTCAACTTGATGTATTTGTTGTGTGGTTTGTTCTGACAGGTAAATGCCAGATGGTAAATCGGTGATCTTATTAAGTGCTAACTTATCAATCTGCAGGGTGAAACTAAATGTTGCACCGGGTGCTAAATCAATCGCGCCAGCAGGCTTTAACGAAATAAAGCTACCAGATTGGCGAACCAGCTCAACATTGTGTGATTTTGCAGGATCTAATAAGCCAACAAGAAATAGGTTAAGCGTCCAGTTACAGATAGACGCTTGGCTAAGGTTAGTCAAAGTAAAGTCTGCGTTGTAATTGTGCTGACCATTACGAAGTTCGGTTATTTCAAGTACGATAGCCAAGGTAAACCCCAAAAATGTTCAGCGTGCACATGGCATTTGTGCACGCTGGGTTGATTCATTTGGCATATAGCCAAGCGAAATTAACGATTATTTAAGTGTGATTGCTAGCATATACCAAGCAGCATGCGGGATCCATTGTTCTCCCCAGCGCCAATTTTGGAAAAAGTCATCCTTTTGCGCTTCAGGTACAAGGGCAATATCACGCTCATTGTCAAAGCCAGCTGTCACACCATTACAGATGCCACCCGGTGCACTGGGATAACCATCCACGTATTCGGGATTGTTATGGCCGTGACCATATAGCATACAGGCATCAAATGGATTTAGGCCTAACACCCAATTGAGTTGTTGCTGGGCAAATGCATTCAGTGAAGAGGCTAATTGGCTATCGTACGCAAATACTTGCGCGGCCATTTTGGCTGCGGCGGCTAAAGAGCCTAAACGTGCATTTTCACCTTGCCACCAATATCCAGATTCATTGTTTTGCGCAACAAAGAAAGAGGTGCGAGGTTTAGCTTGGTCGACGGCCTTGATGTATTGGCGTGCATAACCAAAAGGGTTAGTGACTTCAGCTGTGATGTTAAGTTCAAACTCAACCGCTTTTTTCACCGTCGCTAAGGCTTGCTCTCGCAATTGACTGTCTGGTTCAATTTGACTGTATTCAAGCAAACTGATCACAGGCAGGCCTGCTTCAGCAGCATGGAAGTAAGGACGATCACTGCCTGGCTCAACAACCCACCAGTTTTGTACTTGTTGATCGCTCACCTGACGCTGTTGCAATCGCTGTGACCAACGCTGAGCTTCAGACAAGTATTCACTATTATTGGTGGCTTTAAACAGCTCGACCGCGGCAAGTAGGGCACAGTACTCATCGATGATGTTTTCTTTGCCATTATCACAATAACTTACGTTATGTTGGCAAAGGTGGGCATAGGCTTTCTCGGCACTGGCTAGGTATTGTGCTGGGCTGAATTCGCCTTCTGCTGGTAATTGAGACGCTGCGGCTAGTGCTGCAATACTTACCCCACCGCCTTGGCGAAATGCCGCTTGCCATTGCTGGGTTTTGATGCCTTTTTGGGTTTCATAAGCGCAGATATGACGTTTATTAACGTCTTTGCTCCATTGGTCAAAAATGGTCATATAGAAATAACCTTCTTCGTCCAATACCCGCACGAGGAAATCGGCCCCATGGAGTGCTTCATCCAAAATGCGTTTGTTTAAGTTTATTTTGATGATGTCTTCGGCCGGGCTAAGCTCACGGTGACAACGGATCAAATTCCACGCCACCATAGGGATCTGCTGTGGATTGAGGTAATTTGAAAAAGACAAATGGCTGAGGTATTTACTCATATCACCACTGGCATCAAACCAGCCGCCGCGAACATCTTTAGTGCGGCTTTCATCTTGCCAAAATGTCATGTTCTGATCGGCTTTGTCAAACTTACCCGAGCAACGTTGGCCTTTAAAATAGAACAAGTTGTCAGATAAGGTACGATGAAGTAATAGCTCAGGTGCAATGCTAAAGGCATGCGAAGTATAACGTTGGCC
The DNA here is from genome assembly GCF_046452435.1 of Motilimonas thetidivivens. Classification (NCBI taxonomy): domain Bacteria; kingdom Pseudomonadati; phylum Pseudomonadota; class Gammaproteobacteria; order Alteromonadales; genus Motilimonas; species Motilimonas thetidivivens. Next base: position 211,803 of record NZ_JBKFDK010000002.1, on the reverse strand, counting down.
TTCGCTCTCCACTTCTAATACGAAGTCACCTTGTTGATCGAATTCACTAAAATCAATTTTGTAAAAATACCAGTCGCTCCACTGGTCGACTTGGCCCTGAGGCTCAATTTCAGCACTAAAACAAACGCTTTTATCCTGGCATGAAATCAAAGAAGCCGGGCTCATTACAAGTCCGGCTTTTGCTTTGATAACTGCCACTTTATTTGCGCCGACTTGATAACCAATGTGGTTAGTCAAAAGCTGCATGGCAGGATCCTTAAATATCTTTTTTATAACTACTCGTGCAAGAAACAACGAACAAAGTGGTTAGGTGCGATTTCCTTAGGCTCAGGAAGTGCTTGATTACACTTATCCATTGCCTGTAGACAGCGACCAGAGAATGGACAACCTACACTTTCTGGTGTCCAAAGTGGGATTTCACCCTTACGACCGCCTTCTAGGTTGTCGTGGATACTTTTCTCTGGATCAGGAACCGCAGACATCAATAGTTGAGTGTATGGGTGAGCTGGTTTTTGTAGTACTTCGTCAACTTCACCCCATTCAACTAAGTGACCAACATACATTACACCGATGTCTTCTGCTAAGTAACGTGCAGTGGCGATATCGTGAGTGATGTACATCATAGAGATGCCGTCGTTCTTCATGTCTTCCATTAGGTTTAAAACACCTAGACGGATAGACACGTCAAGCATCGAGGTTGGCTCGTCAGCAAGAATGATTTCCGCTTCAACCGCTAAGTTACGTGCAATGTTAACACGTTGGCGTTGACCACCCGATAATTGGTGTGGGAACTTTTCAGCAGTTTCTTTTGCTGGTGTTAAACCTACACGCTCAAGCAGCGAGTAAATACGCTCTGGTAGTTCAGCCTTGCTGCTTACTTTTTTGTGTAGTAGCAAAGGACGCGCTAGGTGATGGAAAATAGTGTGCGTTGGATTCAAAGAGCCAAACGGGTCTTGGAAAATCATTTGCACGCTTTCACGGTATTCCATCAAAGACTGCTTGTGGTTGAACTCATCAATGTCACGACCGTGGTACTTAACCGTACCCGCTGTACGGCTGTACATTTTAGCGATGATTTTCGCACTGGTTGATTTACCTGAGCCAGATTCACCTACGATAGCCAATGCACGACCTTTGTAAAGGTTAAACGATACATCGTTTAGTGCGCGCATGTGGTTCTTCTTCAATGCATTGGCATTGATAGGGAAGTCTTTAACCAGGTTTTTTACTTCGATTATTGGATTATTATTGCTCATAATGCTTCTCTCAATGCTAGCCCTGAACCGGTTGTTGCTCTAGTGATTTAATGTCGACTACGCCATCTTTGTGAAGATGACAAGACGAAAACTCACCTGGCGCGATTTCGGTTAGTGTACAGTACTCTTTACGGCAGATGTCCTTAACGTATGGACAGCGCGCTTGGAAACGACAACCTACTGGTACTTCAAACAGGTTCAATGGTGTACCTGGAATACCAACAAGACGTTTCTTCTCACCGTGTAGAGGAGGGAAGGCATTACCTAAACCTTCGGTATAAGGATGGTTAGGCTTAGTTAAAATATTTTTCGCTGGTGCCACTTCTGCAAGCTCACCGGCGTACATGATACCAATGCGGTCACAGAACTCGACCATCAAGCTGATATCGTGGGTGATGAACAGGATAGAGAAACCGAACTCTTCTTTAAGTTGGTAAATCTTCTGCAGAATTTCACGTTGAACCACAACGTCAAGTGCTGTTGTTGGTTCATCCATGATGATCAGTTTTGCGTTTAGTGCCAAGGCAATAGCGATAACTAGACGTTGACGCATACCACCAGAGAACTGGTGTGGGTAGTCAGTCAAACGGCTTGGGTGAATATCAACTATTTCAAGCAGCTGACCAGCTCGTTTAATACACTCTTGACGCGTCATGTTAGTGTGCGCAAGTAGTACGTCACAGAACTGTTCTTCCAGTGTTAAAACAGGGTTTAAGCTGTTCATCGCACTTTGGAAAACCATCGCCGACTCTTTCCAGCGGTATTGACGTAGTTGCTCATCATCAAATTTTAGAATGTCGCGACCATTGAAGATGATCTCTCCGCCAGAGATAAACGCAGGTGGTTTATGTAGACGACATACAGAGAAGGCGACGGTTGATTTTCCACAACCTGATTCACCTGCTAGGCCGAATACTTCGCCGCGACCGATATCGAAAGATACCTTGTTTACTGCACGCACATCACCGTTAGACGTAATGTAATCAACACAAAGATCGCGTACAGATAGTTGAATGTCTGTTTTATCATGAACTGATGCGTTAGCTTGATTTACACTCATGATACTGCTCCTTCTTGTTGTTGTAGTGCTTCAGCTTCTTTTTGTGCAGTGATTTGCTTCCAACGTTTTAGACCAACGTGCGAACGTAGTTGTGGGTTAGCAATTTCATCAACCGCGAAGTTAAGTAGGGCAAGACCTGCACCCACACAAGCGATTACAACAATTGGAGAGAACACTTCCCAGTATGCACCAATGTGGATAGCTGAGGTTTTTTGCATGTTAAATAGTTGCGTACCCCAAGTTACCGATGTAGGGTCGCCTAGGCCTAGGAACTCAAGTGTTGCTTGGGTCATGATGGCGTAGATAACCGAACCGATAAAGCTTGCACCGATAATTGAAACCAAGTTAGGTAGGATTTCAATTAGGATGATGCGCCAAGATGGTTCACCTAGTACTTGCGCAGCAACAACAAACTCTTTCTCACGTACAGCTAGGGTTTGTGAACGTACAACACGTGCGCCCCAAGCCCAGGAGGTGAGACCGATAATCATGGCTATGACCATGGGGCTTACCTCGCCAATAAAGGCAGCTAATACCATCAACAGAGGAAGCTGAGGAATTACTAGCATGATGTTCATTAATGAGCTTAATGTTTCATCGATAACACCGCCGAAGTAACCCGCAGTAATACCAATCGCTACTGCCATGGCAACTACGATAATACCTGCACCAAAACCAACCGCTAGTGAGATACGGCCACCGTATAGAGTTTGCGCAAATACATCGCGACCCATACGCGTTGAGCCTAATACGTGCTCTGAACTTGGCTCAACGTGAGATTTAGTGACACGTTTGCCTGGATCATATTGCGTGATAAAAGGCGCTAAAATCGAAATAAATACAAAGAAGCCAACAATACACAGACCGGCTAGGGCCTTCTTGTTACGCGTTAATAATTTGATAAAGTCCATAATTACTTACCACCTTTACGAAGACGAGGATCTAAGAATACATACAGCACGTCGGCTAAGAAGTTAAACGCTAGCATGAACACGGTCATAACAAGTAACTGACCTTGGATTAGCTGGTAGTCACGGTTGATGATGGCATTGTATAAAACACCACCTAGGCCTTGGTAGTTAAAGATAACCTCAACAACCAGAGCACCACCAACAACGAAACCTAGTGCCATCGACAGTGCCGTTACACTTGGTAGGATAGCGTTGCGTGCGCCGTAGTTTAACATCACGCGAGTGTTAGATAGGCCCTTTGCCTTACCCATGGTGATGTAGTCTTCGTTAAGTAAGTTAATCATGTTGTTACGCATTGGCACTAAGAAACCACCTAGCTGTACGATAAAGATACAGAAGATAGGGCCAACAGCATGGTGAAGTACGTTTTTGATGAATTCCCAGCTAAGAGTCGGTGTTAGCTCAGGATCATAAGCGTAGCTGATTGGAATTAAATCCCACGTTACACCAAACGAGAAAAGTACCACAATACCGAATACTAATTGTGGCGTGGCTTGCAGTACTAACGACAGTGGCGAAGCGAAGCTATCGAATTTACCACCGCGGTACCAAGCTGCAACAATACCTAAGGTTGCACCGAAGATAAATGCTAGCACAGTTGCAGTACCTGTTAGGAACAGGGTCCACCAGAATGCGTTACCAAGTACTTCAGATACGGGCATGCCGCTGAAGAAGGTTGAATTACCTAGCTCTAATGTAAATACATCGCCTAGGTAAGTAATAAATTGTTGATAAAGAGGTTGATCGACACCGAAGGTCAAACGCAAGTTTGCAATTTGCTCAGCGGTAAATCTTGCACCTTGTGCAAGCATCGCATCAACTGGATCACCGGGCATCATGCGCGGCAAGAAGAAGTTAATTACTACGGCTACCAAGAAGGCACCAAAGTAAAAGACGAGACGTCTTAATATAAATCCCATATCTCTACACCTATTTTATTGCTTCCATTCGGGCCACTCTAGCTGTTTCCAGGTGTGCATCCAAAAAGGGGATACGCGAGTGTAAAAAGTCGAATTAGAAGGTTTTCGTTAAAGTTAAAAGCCCCTCCCGAAGGAGAGGCTTGATTCTTAGTCAGTTAATTATTTAACTGGCTTAAGATTTAGTACGTGAAGTAGACGCTCAGGAGTGTCAGGCCATACTACTGGCTTAGCTACTGGGTTACTTTCGTTGAACCAACCAGTGAAACGCTTAGTGTTGTACTGGTAGTTGTAGTTAGTGCTCATCGCAGCCATAGTAGTTTGGTTAGCACCAATCTTCTCTTGGATTTGGTAAACAATCTTCAGCTTCTCGTCTTGGTTGCCAGTTTTGTTGAAACCGTCAATTAGGGCGTCAAGCTCTTTGTCTACGTTGTGGTGACCACCGAAACGTGCTTTGTCCATTTGCTCTGAATGGAAAGCCGTGTTGTAGTACATGTATGGATCTGGACCTGCGAAGTAGTTAGTGAACTGAGCATCGAAGTCAGCAGACATAACTTTCTCGTTTAGGATAGAGAATTCAGGAGTAGAAACGCTAGCGTTAATACCTACTTCTTGTAGACCTTCAACACCGATTTGTACAGTGTTTACGAAGTCAGACCAACCGTTTGGTACAAGGATCTTGAATTCAATCTTAGAGCCGTCTTTGTTTTCTACGAAACCGTCGCCATCAACGTCTTTGTAGCCAGCATCAGCAAGAAGTTTCTTAGCACCTTCGATGTTGAATTTGCTGAACTTACCGTATTTAGCGATTACATCTGGGTTAGCCCAAGCTTTGAATTGGTCACCTAGTGCATCTGGGTACTCGTTCACAGACCAGTAGCCGTAACCAGCGATGTCTACGATAGCTTGACGGTCAAGAGCCATAGAGAATGCACGACGGAATTCTACGTCGTTGAACGCTTTAGCGTTGTTCTCGTTTGGAGTCTTGAAGTTCACCATGAAAGATGCAGAACCTGCAGCTGGGAACCAGTAGTGGTAGTGTTTGTTTTGGCTAACAAGTACACGGTCGATATCTGGAATGAACGCAGAAGTCCAGTCTAGGTCGCCTTTGATAGCTGCAGCAAGAAGCTGGTCGTTGTTAGCAAGCTGTGGCATTTTGATACAATCAACAGCTAGCTTGTCAGCTTCGTAGTAGTTAGGGTTACGACACTGAACGTATAATTGTGGAGTGAACGTATCTACTTGAGTGAAAGGACCAGTACCTACTGGGTTTTCGTTAGCAAAAGTAGCTAGGTCAGCTTGTTTAGAGAAGATGTGCTCAGCAACGATAGGTGCACGAACAATCTCAGAAACAACGCCAGTGTTAACGTCAGTTAGCTCTACAGCAACTTTGAAGTCGTCAACTTTTTTAACGCCAGAGATTTTAGAACCGATACCAGCTACGTCGAAAGCACCGCCTTCAGCAGCTAGACCTAGAGAGTAAACTACGTCGTCAGCGTTGAAAGATTCGCCGTCAGACCATTTAACGTCTTTCTTCAGTTCGAAGAAAACAGTTTTTAGGTCGTCAGAGAAGTAATGTTTGTTAGCTAGACGGTAAACAACTTCACCACCTTTGATTTCATTTACGATTAGTAGAGGCTCGTAGATGAATTGGTTAGTTGTAGCTAGACGAGAAGAAACAACTAGTGGGTTGAAGTTACGAACCCAAGCTGGCTTCATTTCAGAAACTAGAGTAAGTGTTGCTTTTTCAGCAGCCATTGCTGGAGCTGAGATAGCACCTGCAATCATAGTAGCACCCATTGCTACTGCGGTAGAAATTTTCGTTAACTTAGCAAGCATAACAATTCCTTTTCCATTCCTTGTATATGAGAAGCGAACAAACTTTGGTCTTTTGGACCTCCACTTGTCCAACCGCTGGTTTTTTGAGTTCCTTTGTCTTATCAACAAATGACTCGATTAATGTTTGTCACCAACGGGCTATATAACACCAATTTCAGCGCCAACACGCAAATGTTTTTGTCGTCGATTTCGTTAAGCGTGAAGCAACTCACGTTAATCCCGCTTCATTTGAATTAAAAATAATATAAAACAATGGCTTATGTTTTTTCTTGTTGCGAATAAAGCCATTCAAGATGGGTGCTTTTTGAACGATTTTGGGGCTGTTGTGAGGTAGATCACAGCTATAATGAGAATCGCTATTAAAGAGAGTTTATTGATAACTTTGAGAGTTGTGATCCTGATCACCCGCTAAGGTAATGATCAGGATGGAGTGTTTAATTTTCTGATTTGTTGACTTGTGATCTTAAGGCTGTTTTGGCCTGTTCAAGTAGCTCTTTTTGCTCTGGAGTTAATTTACAATGTGATAAAACGTATTCAGCCGTGCTTAATACGGTGCGCCAACGTGGTGATTTTGGCAGTGTGTCAATTTGTAAATATTTGTCTAGGGTCCGAGTTTGTAATGAACTCCGATCTAGATAAACCCTCCACAGTTTACTTTTTTCTGCTAATTCTATCTTGCCTAAACCGGTGGATTCTTGCCAAAGCTCTAACGCCGTTTTCATGGTATCGACAATCTGATTGCGCAGTCGATCGCCATCATTATCATTGCTTAGCCTATCGGCAAGATGGGCAAAGTCGGGGCCTAGTGCGCGTAATTCATTGATCAGATGCTGATCTGTACTTAGGACGTATTTTGACAATGAGTTAATAGCACTGGTCAGTGCCGCCACTTTTTCACTGCTATGTCGTGGTTGACGCTCACCTTTTGCATTGGGCATGAAATGGAAGATGATGCTCCAGCCACGTGAAATTCCATTGCTGGTTGGCGAGACGGTGACCATCTCACTAAATGGGCCGTTGGGGCCTTTACAGGCCAATTCAAATTCCTGTATTTCACTATTGTGGTTATGGTTTGCTTCGAGCTGCGCTTTAAATGGCGTAACCAGTAATTGATCAATATGGGTATTGGCTAACAAGTCTTGCTCTAAATCGAACATGATAGCGGCACCTGCACTGGCAAAATCGATGGTCCCTTGTGCAGTAATGCTTAAAATCGCTTCGTCAGCTTCCTCGAGCATGGTTAGCAGTTTTGTCTGGGTATGATGCAGGCCGCGTTGGGTATCAAGGTGCTGAGAGATTTCCTGTTTTAACAGTTTATTTTCAATGCGATGATCATTGGCAAGCTTAGCTTGAATATGGGCATTGATACGCGCATAAAGCTCATCTTTACAAAAAGGTTTCACCAAGTAATCATTCGCGCCTGCCTCAAAGCCTTCGATTAAATCTTTAGGTTGATTCAGGGCGGTTAAAAAGATCACTGGCAGGGTCAGCCGATCAAAGCGCTCTCGCACCTTTTGACACAACTCAAAGCCCGTCATGGTTGGCATCATGATATCAACCAAGAGTAAATCCGGCTTTTCAACTTCCAGTACCGCTAATGCTTCTTGGCCATCTTGGCAACAATAGACATGATAACCCTGCAAGGTTAATAGATTTTGCATGATTTGCAGGTTAATCACTTCATCGTCCACGACCAAAATAGTATGGGCATCTTCAGCAATAGGCGCGACAGGTTTAGGTTTAGTTGCAATCGGTTTAAGATCAAGGGCGTCGTCGAGTACCAGATGACTCTGCGGGCTAGCAACGGCTTTAAGTGGCGTCACTTGCTGATTCTCATGGACAGGAAGTGTGAAGCTAAATACCGAGCCAAGATCAGGTTTACTGGTCACGCTGAGTTCACCGTGCATTAAATTAACCAGCTGTTTACTCACCGATAAGCCAAGGCCATACCCTGATTTAGCATGATTGCGATTATTACGAATTTGCACTAGAGGTTCAAAAATATGCTTAAGTTGATCCTCGGTCATACCAATCCCGGTATCGGTAATGGTAATGCGTAAATAATCGTCCAGCGGCTCTACTTCCAGTACCACCTTACCTTCGGGTGTGTATTTGATTGCATTGCCGATCAGGTTATAAAGGACCTGTTCAAGTCTGAGCTCGTCGGCATAGACCACGGGTAAGTCATCGGGACAGAGGTTGATTAAGCGCAGCGGTTTGTTGCCGGTTAAATGATGGCAAAGTTCAAACACCAGATTAATAATCGATTTAAGATCGATAGCCTGAAGTTTAATTGGGAGCTGGCCATAACGCATCTTGTGGTAATCGAGTAAATCATTGACTAAACGAGCTAAACCTTCACTGCTGCGAATAATTAATGAGAGTTGTTGGCGCTGTGCTTCGGTTAATTCGCCGGCACTGCCTGCTATCATAGATTCCGCCATGCCAACGATACCGTGGATCGGCGTTCTTAATTCGTGGGATGTGTTGGCAAGAAATTCATCTTTAAGTTTATCTGCTTGTTGTAACTCTTCATTTTGCTGTTGAATTAATTCAACTTGGCTCTCTAACTCTTGTTTTTGTTGATTAATTAGCTGGAGTTTTTCCCTGACCGAATATTGCATATGGGCAAAGCTGTGGGCTAAACGGCAGATTTCATCGCCTTCGGGATTTGCACCGCGTATCGGTTTTTCTAAGTCACCCGCCGCAACGAGCTCGGCAGACCAGGTTAAGTTAAGCAGTGGCGCGGTGATCGTGTTGGACAGCCAACGTGAGAACATAATGAACAATAGAACCGAGAAGAAGGCAAAAGACAGCACCAGCTTTTCCAGTTGCCGAGTCAGCGCAAAGGCTTCTTCCACGGAAATTTCCGAAATCAACGCCCAAGATTGGCCAAAAACATCGATTTCAGTGTAGGCCGCTAACACCTCTTCATTGCGATAGCTGTCAAAACGTCCTGCGCCGTTTTGCCCGGTTAAAGCCAGATTAACAGGCTCTGAATTCATTGCATATTTACGCTGAGTAAAACTATTCAGTACAGAATAATCTGGCGTTAATGCCAGAGATGAGCGCAGTAAATGATCTTTGCCAACAACAAAAGTTTCGCCCGTTTCACCCAAGCCTTCGCGATCGCTCATCAGGGTATTTAGCCCGGTATTAGCAATTTCAAAAATGATCACCCCGCGCACATAGGAATGTTGCATGATAGGTAAGCTCAGATAAGCGACCACTTCATTGGTTAAGGGGTTTAGAGAGAAGTCGGCAAAATGAAACAATTCAGATGGGTTTTTTACCTGATCCATTTGAATTTTAAGTTTTTGAAATGATTCTCCTAAGGCGGAGGATTGATATTGACCGGTAATTAAATTGGTGCCCCAAGTGGCTTGTTTGGTGACCGAATAAACGACGTTACCGTTTTCATCAACCAGCATGATGTCGGAAAAATCGGATTCCCGTACCAGCTTGGCGTATTCCTTGTGGTATCTCAAATGGACTCGTTTATAAAGCCCATCACCTTGGTCAACCGATTTGAATTTATCATCACCGTCAAAGGAAATGCCTTCGCGGTATTGATCCCAACTGCCTGGCTCGAATAACTGCTGGGCGTTAAGTCTTGCGCTTTCAATGCTTGGGCCTAGGCGCTCAAATGCCGCACTAAAGCCATAAAAGCGGCCGATAGAAGCCTTGGCAAAATCCGACTGTGAAAACAAACTCGCTTGTTGTTTTAATTCTCTAAAATAGTCGGTTACTTGACTCTTTTTAATCTCACGAACAGATATTAGGTGGCTGGTTGTTTGCTGAGTAAGATCTTTAGAATAAGAATACAAAAATAGAATAGAAATGGTTGAAAAGGGCACAATGCTAAACATTAGAAATGCTAGCATTAGCTTAGAACGCAGTCCGGTGAGTTTTCTTTTTTCAACCATGAGGTGTATTCATTCTCCGATGTGCCGATCAAATTCGGTAGATGATGTCCGTAATCCTTGGTCATCATGGGTTTGTTGACCTTATGGGTCATTTAACCTGCTATTTGCCACCTGTCGTACTAATCATGCTTGTGTCTTTACCGATAAAGAGCGTCAAAAAGGCAGCGGGCGTTAGTCTCTCAGAAAAAAGGGCTAGTTTTCAATCTGAACAACAGGGCATACTGTCACAAAATTATAAAATTATCTCGAGGTTTAGCATGTATCACTATCGTATAATACTTACCTGCTTGTTAGTGATGGTTTTGTATTTAGCATGGCACACGATATGGGTGTTGCCATTAAAAGTATTAGTGGTGTATTTCCACGAATTTAGCCACGCGTTAATGACGTGGTTAACAGGGGGCTCGGTGGTGAGCTTTGTGGTTTCCCCTGACCAATCTGGCCATGTTATTTCGCAAGGAGGGAGCCGCTTTCTTATTTTGTCTGCGGGCTATCTTGGCTCAATTTTATGTGGTGCCTTGTTATACCGCTTTAGTCATATTAATAACCTGTTATGGTTGATGGTCGGGGTTTTGCTTTTCGTGGGCCTGTTTTTCTTTGGTTCTTGGTTTACCTTGGTATTTAGTTTGATTAGTGCCGTTGGCTTTGCTTTGTGTCGTTGTTACTTCTCGCCATTTTGGCAAGCGAGTGTATTGCAATTGATCGGCTTAGCGAGCCTGTGTTATGTGCCTTATGACGTATTTCAAGATACCATCATACATGCCAATCTGATGTCAGATGCGGCTATGTTGGCTCAAGAGTTCTTTGGATTTACGTGGTTTTGGGGCGGTCTGTGGACCCTATGCAGTGTTGTGGTATTTGTTTGGGCCATGCTCAAACCACCAAAAGCTATCAGCGCGAAAGCTTAGTGGAAGACGGTTTATAAAAGTAGCAAGCATATTCAAAACGTTAGTCGTCTTGGTCGGCGATCTGGCGATTCATTGATCTAAGCCAAACTCCAGTTTTGGGGACTCTGGGTTATTTCACAGATTTTTTTCTTTATCCTGCCAAAGTAGTCATATATCAATTGATGACTTGCCCAACCTGCCTAGCAGGGATAAGGATATATGAAAACTTACATTAAATATCTGTTGCCGATCTTGGCTCCTTTATTGATTTTGTTAATGCCTTTGTCTTGGTTTCCCATTGAACAGCTGACCATCGCCGAACAAAGGATCATTGCATTATTTGTGCTTGCCGCCTTATGTTGGGTACTTGAGCCCATTCCTATTTACGCCACCTCTGTGCTGATTATTGTGTTAGAGCTGTTATTGGTTTCCGATAAAGGATTATGGTTTAGTAAAACGCCCAGTCCTGAGTTAGGCACCTTGCTTAACTATAAAGATATTATGGCAACCTTTGCTTCACCTATTATCATGCTGTTTCTTGGTGGCTTTTTCTTAGCAATGGCGGCGACTAAATATCGCTTGGATGTGAACTTAGCTAGGGTGCTGCTCAAGCCATTCGGTCAGCAGCCCAAATATGTGATGCTGGGCTTAATGGTGATCACAGCAACGTTTTCTATGTTTATGAGCAACACAGCCACCACAGCTATGATGTTGGCCATATTAACCCCAGTATTAGCCGTGTTTGCTAAAGATGATCTAGGCAAAGTTGGGTTTGCTTTAGCCATCCCTGTTGCTGCCAATGTTGGTGGCATAGGTACGCCGATAGGTACTCCGCCCAACGCCATTGCACTAAAATATTTAGTGGGTGATAACTTGATCACGTTTGGTGAATGGATGGCCTTTGGCGTGCCTTTCGTCATTGTATTGTTGTTCATTTCTTGGCTGTTACTGAGTTATTTATTTCCTTCCGATACCGACAAAATAAACTTGGAAATAAAAGGACGGTTTTTAAATACACCTCAAGCCATCATTGTTTATATTACCTTTACCCTCACCATATTGCTTTGGTTGATGGGAGGGATCCACGGTATGAATGCCTATGTCGTGGCCTTGATCCCCGTGGCTATTTTCTCGGTCACTAAGATCATCACCAAGGAGGATTTAAAGAAAATTTCGTGGGATGTGTTGTGGCTGGTGTCAGGGGGTATTGCCTTGGGTCTTGGTCTGGAAAAAACCGGTTTAGCCGCCAATGCCGTTGCAGCTATTCCGTTTGGTGAGTTTTCGCCTTTGGTCATTATCGCAGGAGCTTCGTTATTGTGCTTACTCATGGCTAATTTCATGTCACACACGGCTACGGCCAACTTATTAATGCCCATTGTTGCCGCCTTAGGCTTGTCGATGCATTCATTGTTGCCTTATGGTGGTCAAGTGGCGTTGATTTTGTGTGTGACCTTTGCTGCTTCGTTGGGTATGTCGTTACCTATTAGTACCCCACCTAACGCACTGGCCCATGCATCGGGACACATTAATACCCAGCAAATGGCGAAAGTGGGCGTCAGTATCGGTGTGATTGGTTTGTTGATGACTTTTGCTATGGTTTATGTACTGCAGCTAATTGGGTTTATCTAATGCTAGGGCAAAATGTCGACATTGCTACGGCGATATCATTATTAAAGCAGCGTTATTTTGTCGATCCTAAGCGGCAACTGACGCTGAATAATGGCGAGCTGTTGTTAGAGCAGGGGCAAGCGAATGAACGTTTGTATTTATTACTAAAGGGGCGCTTAACGGCTTATTACCGCGTTAATGAGCAAAGCGATTTTATTGAACTCAACCAGTTTACCCCGCTGTCTTTTACTGGCGTCCATAGTTTTTTCTCTGGTACTTATCAAGCAAGATTTCGCGTCGTGGCTACTGCCGATAGCCAGCTTGCCTACTTAGATAAATCGGTCAGGGTTAAGGATGAGGACGTTTTCGGTTCACTCGAGCAACAATTTATGCCAGTGATAGTGAACGAGTTATCACAGCGACAAATTTTAGCGATTGATGCACAAATCGAGCATAACTTAGCGCAGCAAAGAGTGATGCAAGCAGAAAAAATGTCTACTATAGGTCAGCTTGCGGCCGGTTTATCTCACGAGCTTAATAACGCGTTAGGCGCGATATCGGCCAAGAGTGCTTATTTTGAGCGCTTTATGGATGCCCATTTTGCTGAATTTTTCCCCTCACAACATCACTATTTTAGGGCTGGTTTAGATTCCAAGCGACCACCGGATAGCAAAACCTTACGTGAGCGAGGTAAGCGATTTCAGCAACAACTCGGGGTGGGGCGAGACCAAGGTAAAGCCTTGGCTCGTATTTTCGATAATGAACAAGATGTGCTTGCCTTGGGTAAAGGTTTTTTAAAGCGATTGGATGAATACGCCGACTATTGGCAGTTGGGGCGCGATTTTCGAGAGCTTAAATATGCCGTCAATCACGCCACGGGTATTATAAAATCAGTGCGTTTACTTGGCGCTAGTGATACCGAGCGCAAATTTGGTTTAGACATTAATGAAACCATTAATCATGCCTTAGATTTAATGAGCAGTCATAGCCGAGCTATTCAGATCCGCGTGCAAGCGGGTGAGCTAGCTTTAATCACGGCTAGCCACAGTGAGTGGGTACAAGTGTGGGTAAGTCTAATCAAAAATGCTTACGAAGCTATATTAAGTCAGCCTAATCCCGATCCGCTGCTGCGGATTAAATCCTATCAACAGCATGACCACATCATGGTTGAAATTAGCGACAATGGGCCCGGCATCGCTCCTCACTTAATGGCCGATATATTCCAGCCCGACATGACGACAAAAAAGGGCGGGTTGTCGTTTGGATTAGGATTGGGACTTTCTATATGTCAACGAATAATAACTAGCTATCAAGGCAGCTTGAGTGTGGTGAGTGAGCCTGGCCATACTTGTTTTAGGGTTGCTTTGCCTATAGGGGAAAATAATGACAACAATTAATATTATTTGTGTTGATGATCAGCGCGAAGTGTTATCTGCTGTGGTGCGAGATTTAGCGCCGCTTGCCAGTTTTTTTAATATTGAAGAATGTGAATCGGCCGATGAATGTGAGGAATTATTAGAAGAGTTAGACGCTACCGGTGAACAGGTTGCCTTGATTATTTCAGATCACGTGATGCCGATAAAAACAGGGGTACAACTATTAACGGATTTAGCCAATGATCCGCGCTTTCGCAGTACTAAAAAAATCTTACTCACCGGACTTGCGACACATGCCGATACCATTAAAGCAGTTAATCAAGCCCATATTGATCACTATTTAGAAAAGGCTTGGGATGGGGCTGAGCTATTGCAAATCAGTAAGCAGTTATTGACTGAGTTTGTGGTTGAGCAAGGCTTAGATTATCAAGAATACTTGAGCGTATTAGATGCGCCCACTTTATATAAATTGATCCAATAGGGCACTAATCTGATGGCGAAATTAACTTTATAACGCTCGCTAATTTCGCCATCCTGCTTAGATATGTTTAATCATAAGTGGGGTAGTAGTAATGCAAGGAAGCAAATGCGGTATTTTTAATGCCTGTTTCAATAGGCATATCGGCCAGTGCTTCGTCAAAATGCATCCCGCCCGCGCCGCTGATAGTAACGGTTTTTCCCCGTATCGCTCCCAATATATCCCCTGAGCCGGTTACGTCAACATGAGACTTTGGTGCATATACTGAAGCATACATATCGGTTGCGCCAGCCAGCGAGATCCCTACGTCGTTAGCGCGAGCGCTTTCGTAGGAAGAAAAGATAGACACGGGTGGCTTGCCGCTTTCGGTCATGCTGCCATGAGCCACCACTTGGCCTGATGAGCCGATATTGACTTTACCTTCGATATAGATGGTTAATGAGCTTCCTGCCGCGATGTCGATTCTGGGGCCGCCGCCACTGGTGGTTAGGTCACCTTTAATCACTAACACAACATCTCCGCCACTGACATTAATCGTGCCATTTTTTACAGATAAGTTATCAAATACGTGCACCTTGGTTGGCTCACCCAGAATATCAAGGGATTGTGCGGCTTTATTATCGATGCTAAATTTATTTCCTTGTTTTTTATACATTTCAGCATTAGTCGGCGTAAATTGATAAGGGCGATTTGCGGTTTCCCAATGGTTGGTGTCCATGGTGCCATTACTGGTAAAGTCTGAAAACCCCGACATTTGGCTTGCGATATTCATTGGGTCGCAAGGAGGTGCATTAAAATCCGGTAGCAGTAAATTCGGGTCTTTAAATACAGATTGGGCTAGCGCACTTTGATCGCCGCCTGCAATATCGCTACCGCCGTAGGTAAGGCTGCCGTTGATCTTAGTATCAGAATGATAATCGATGTCTCCGCCTATGGTGCCATTGCCACCAATTTCTAGGCCTGATACCGATAAATTTCCACCCGCGGTAAAATCGCCGGTGAGTCGATTATTGCCGCCGCCGCTGATATCAATATTGCCTACCGCATTGACATTACCAATGAGCTCAGAGGAGCCTGTGCTGCTAAAGTTACCATTGACGTTTATATTGCCATATATAGGGGCATTACCATTTAGCGCAACATCGGCATTGCTGTTGATGGTCATTACACTGGCGTTATGGGCGTTGTTGTTCTCACCATATTGGCCATTTTTTGAATTGTAACTGTCAATTTTTCCGCTGCCTGATAAGTCGATGCCGTCGCAACCCACCACACCATTTTCAAAGATAGTTTGTTTGGAATCGACGTTAATCTTGGCATTGAGGTAGGCAACCGCACCTTGATAGGTGCCTTTACTGACAAAACTAAGCATGGTCCCTGATAAAGAAACGTCTTGTAAGGTAAACTCACCCTCATTACTGCGCCCCGGAATGCCATTGGCGATAGTGGCTAAGCTGCTATCTAAGTCATTTTGGTCTTGAATGTAAGAGAAGCTTTTAAAAATGCCTTTCTCTGCCAACATGCGGGCGTTGACTTCTTTTTGCTGGTTACCGCCAATTTGTTCTTGCAAGCGGTTCTCAGCAATTCCTCCCAAGGCAACTAAGGTGGCGACAATGGTGACGATGAGCACCGTTATCAGTACGTATCCTTGTTGTTGATTGTATCTGTTCATGATTGACTCCAGCTAATTTGCTCACGGGGCGGTGATCCTCGCGAGTATTTTTTGCCGCAGTGCTACAGTAAACGTAATTCCATCACTGCCCATGGTGTCGGGCATGCCGGTTACTTTAATTGAGACCTTTACTCCTTCGGTCCCAACAGCTTGCAGTTTAAAGTTTTCTACATTGAGGGCGATAAGTTGATTACCTATGCCATCATCACAATATAGGCCAGCCCCGTCACTGTAAAAACGGTCGCTGGTGCCATTGATTCGGGTATTGCCTAAACAGCTGACAACCTGATCGCCTGCTGCGATATTGTTGTAAGTGACTAATAATTCACCAAATCCATTTAGGGTACTAAGACTTATTGAGTCACTTTGTCTAATGCTGCGGGTTAGCAAATTGAAGGCGCCGCGTAAGGATTCTTGCGCTTCAGAGAGTGAGCGAGTGGTGTTTAGGGTGCCTTTTAAAGAGCCATAAACGCTGGTGCAAGCTAACACAAGCACTAAGCCTAGTAGCATGGCAATCAGTAGCTCCATTAAGGTAAATCCGTTTTGCGCTTGGATGTTTTTATTCATCTCATCACCTATTTACAAGCGTCTGGAAAGTTAGCAATCAGGGTGACTTTATTGTTATCAGCCTCATCTATTTTGCTGTCTGTCCAAGTGAGTTGAATTTCGGTACTTAAGGCGAAGCTCACGCCCGGTTTGTTTGCCGTAACGGAATAATCTGATGGCAGCTCATTTTTCCAAGTCGTCACTATATTGGTATAGGTGGCGGGATTAGTTTTTGCGTTACATAAGTCAAGCCAAATATTGTCGACTAAATTGTGCGCTCGAATGGTTGAAACCGTGTAATAAAAACTCGATTGAGCCGCTTGAAGCATCTTAATTTCCAGTAATGCGACACCTAGTAGGGCAATGACGGCAACAATGGCCGCTATCATCACCTCAAATAAGCTAAAGCCTTGTTGTTTTTGACTTAGATTAAGATATTTCATTAGCTACAGGCTCCTTCTTGGAGCTGACTTTGGCCGCTAGAAAGCACACAAAGGTAGCGAGTGGATGAGGAATCCGAAATACGAAAACTTGCCGCACTGGCCAATGAGCCTGTGGCTAATACTTTAATTGCTGTGCCCGTTACGGTAATGCTGGAATGGGGGGCGCCAGCTTCTTGCAGAACCTTATTGTTTACGTCGAGCACTTGCCAGCCTTTCGCCCAGCTGTTGTCAATAGGCACAAGGCGGATCGGAGCTGATGATTTGATGGCTTCACTACGTGCATAGCGATAAGCGTTATAGAGGTTGTTGGTGGCATTGGTAAAGCGCTCTTTACCCATAATAGTTTGATAACTGGGGATAGCGACCAAAGCAAGGATCATCGCAATTGCGATGGTAATCATCAATTCAATCAGATTAAATCCCTCGGCGTTTGGTTTCATTTTACTTCCTATTACTTCCAGCAATGGGTTTTTGCGGCACTGACAGCTCCCGCTTGATTAATACTTAAGGTGCCGCACTCGTCACTACTTTGTGCCGTATCAGGCGTTGCTTTTAAGGTGAATAAGCCTACTGCCGCGCTTGGATCCAAAGAAAAGGTGTAGCTACTTGGTTTAGTGATAGACGGTACAGTACTAGGGTAGACACCTTGACGGGCATAACTGCGTTCGAATATTTGTGCCATTTCGGTGAGTGCCATTTGCGCATCGACCCGGTTGGCGGTTAATACATGGGAGCGATAAGCAGGTAAGGCTACCGCAGCTAAGATCCCGATGATAGCGACGACGATAAGCACTTCGATTAAGGTGAAGCCATTATTTCTCATAGAATAGTGTCTGATTTTCAAAAATTAATTGCCTAATTCAAGTATAGGTGGTCGATGAATAAGTTCATCATAAATTGTTCAAGTTTGTGAAATGGGTTTAATACTTTTCCCATACTTTATTAAGCCAGTTTAGGCCGTTGTCAGATCAAATTAGATCAAAAAAGCAGTTACTTTTTTGCTATAACAACTGGTCTGATGAGTTTGCTTTTTGTACAATAATGCATAGTTTATGGTTCACGTTAAGGTGATTGAAAATGTACAAAGCATATGGCTTGATCAAAATTGTGTTGCGCAGATCACTTGTAGTATTGGGTTATCTTGCACTGTTGCCTTGTTTACCTTTTATGAAGCAACCCGCTAAGTATACGAGTTTACTTTATCGCATGTGGGTTAAGACCAGTACCAAGCCGGTTTGGATTGAGCGCAGCGAAGAAGTTGGACCCTTATATTAAGGCTTGCTTTTCCTTGTGGTTGAGGGCTAGGCCTTTAGCGCTATAATACGGTTCAGCAATTTCGCGATTAAGGAGCAACCTTGGCCATCTCAGCAACAAAATTGGAAGGCGCGCTGAACCAATTGTTATCAGCGCATAAGATAAAAGACTATTGCCCCAACGGTTTACAGATAGAAGGTAAACCTAAGATAGAGAAAATCATCACAGGTGTGACGGCATGTCAGGAGTTGATTGATATTGCGATAGCTAAAAAAGCCGATGCTATTTTGGTTCATCATGGTTACTTTTGGAAAGGTGAGCCAGAGCCGTTAAAGGGCATGAAACGAGCGCGCATTGCTGCCTTATTGCAACATGACATCAATCTTTTTGCCTATCACTTACCTTTAGATGTTCACCCTGAGCTGGGTAACAATGCTCAGTTGGCCAAATTATTGGGTTTGACGTTACGACGCGGTCTTGAACCATGGGATCCCATGAGTGTGGCGCAAGTCGGTAAGTTTGATGAGCCTATTTCGCCAGAAGAGTTAAGCCAGCGTTTACAGCTAGCACTGCAACGTGAGCCGCTGTGGATTGACGGTAACAAACAAAGCATTCGCTCTGTGGCTATTTGTACTGGGGGTGGTCAAAGTTATATCGATTTAGCGGCCAGTCAGGGGGTTGATGCGTTTATCAGTGGCGAAATATCCGAGCGTACCGTTTACACCGCCCGAGAAATGAATATTCATTATTACAGTGCCGGTCACCATGCTACTGAGCGTTATGGGGTACAAGCCCTTGGTGAATGGCTTGCTCAGCAATATGAGCTCGATGTTGAGTATGTCGAAATAGATAATCCAGTATAAAACTAAATTGGGCTGAAAATAGCTGGTTATCGCTATTTTCGGCCGTATCGTCTTTTTTACATCAGGCTGACAAGCTTTTCTATCGCTACCCTTAACTTATCTCGATCATGTCGGTGTACCAATTCGGTTTCGGCAAGATCGGCGTAAAACACTTGATAATCCGTTAAAGGCGAAGCGCCGTAAGGCAAGATAACGTAGTCAATAAACTGCATATCCATTTGCTGTTCACACCAACGTAATTGTTGATCTAAGGTGTATTGATCCGCTGGGCTTAATTCAGGCACTAGGTTGGCAATAAATATCACCTTGGCTTGGCTTTGCCTTAGCGCGGCTTGTAAATCGGGTAGCAGTAATGGTGGCATGATGCTGGTTAAAAATGATCCCGGCCCCAGTAAAATAAGCTCAGCTTGTTCAATTGCTTGAATGGCTTCTGGGGTAGCAGGTACCTCTGGGCTAATGGCTAACTGGCGAGGGAAGCTTAGCATTTTATCGACTAACACCTCGCCATGATAATTTTTTCCTTCGCTGCAAATCGCCATCAGATCAGCGGGCTGCTCCGCCATAGGTAATATTTGACTGTTGACTTTAAGCATGTTGGAAATGAGTTTAATGGCATCAACGGGGCGAATGGAGAGCTGGTCTAAGGCTAGTAGCATCAGGTTGCCCAAATTGTGGCCAGCAAATTCCCCCTTACCAGGGAAGCGGTATTCAAATAGCATGCTACCGATACTGGGCTCGGGCACAAGCTGATTAATACAATTTCGCAAATCGCCCCATGCGATACAGTTTTCGCTTTGTCTGATCCGACCTGTCGAGCCACCGTTATCTGTGGTGGTGACGATACCTGTTAGGTTAGGGCCAAGATGAGCTAAAGCCGATAGTAAGCGACCCAAGCCGTGGCCACCGCCGATAGCGACGACGTTATTGGAATCAATTAGCGAATTATTTGGCATATTTAACCGTTATTTTTATCTATTGTAGTTAAATTAACTTACAAGTTGGTATTGTGTAAATAAATAATTCCACTAGGTCGCCAAGCTATTTTTGTTGCTCTAAATACATCACCGCAGCTTCAACACGGGATTTAGCTTCGCACTTTTTGAGTAGACTTTTTACATGTACCTTTACCGTACCTTCGGAAATGTACAACTTGTCAGCCACTTCTTTGTTACTTTGCCCCTTGGCAATTTGCTGTAAAATCTGTAATTCTCGTTTGGTTAGCAGATCTAGTTTAGCTTGAAAATCATTATCTTCCTCTAAGCAATTGAGATATTCGATAATGCCCTCGCTAAATACCTGAGTTCCTGAAGCGGCTTGCTGAAGCTGGTTTAGCAAATCTTCTGGCTCGGTATCTTTAAGCAGGTAACCGTCTGCGCCATGATTGATTAAGTTGATGACGTCTTGTTTGGCATCGGACACCGTGAGGATCACGGTTGTCGCGTCAACGCCTTCATCACGCAGTGCCTTGAGGGTATCTAAGCCCGACATCCCCTTCATATTTAAATCTAATAAAATGAGCTCTGGTTCATATTGTTTTGCAAAAGCAAGGGCTTGAGAGCCATTACTGGCTTCAGCGACAACATTAAATTCAGGCTCTAAATTGAGAAGCTGGACAATACCTTTGCGCATTAACGGGTGGTCATCGACCACCATGACGGTGATTTTATTTTGCTCCATACTGAGCCTCTTGTTGCGTTATTGGGAAATGTAAACAAATACAGGTTTGCTTAGCGGCGCTGTTGATGATGAGTTCACCTTGTAGTTTAGCGGCTCGCTCTTTCATGATATTTAAACCATAGTGATTGAGCTTGCTATTTTGCTCCGCCATACCTATGCCATTGTCGCGGATTTCGACTTGGATCCTAGTCGAGCCTTGATAATGGCAGTTCACATCAATGTGGGTTGCATTGGCATGTTTAATGGCATTGAGCACAGACTCTCTCACAATTTGCAGTATATGTATGTATTGACCAGCATTTAAGTGATAGTCATTAATTTCATAGTGTAATGAGATTTCAGCCTCAGTTTGCGGTTTTAACTGCTCTAGCATGGCTTCCAAAGCCGCGGCTAAATTGGCTTCGTCTACCTTAAGGCGAAATGTGCTAAGCAACTCTCTCAGCTGTTTATAGGTATTGGCGACGCCGAGATCGATTTCTTGACTTATTTCTTGCGCTTTATGGATATCTTGCTGCTGAATGATAGCGCGTTTAAGTAAGGTGCATTGTATTCTTAAAAATGATAAGGATTGGGCAATCGAGTCATGCAGCTCTCGGGCGATAACGCCGCGCTCTTCCATTAGGGCCATGCGCTGGGTTTGTAATCTAATATTTTGCTGTTTCATTGCTTGTCCCAACAAGAATGCAAAGCTATCTAACACGACCATATCGACATATTGATTTTTTTGGATTTCGAGAAAAACGCTTTTTTCCGTGTCACTACTGACTTCAATTCGAATTATTTCGTCACATTCGACGGACCAAGGTGAAGTACTATAAATGAACCTAGGTGTGTCAAAATGGTTGTGCAGCTCAAGTCGAGCGGATCTCAGTAATTGTTGGTAAATTAATTGATCCAGCGCTTTGGTTAAGTCTCCTTCGCATAAATCGGCAACGTTGAGCTGTTGTGAGATGTTATAGAGAAAGCTGACCGTTTGATTCGCTTTGGCCAGCTCTTTGGTTTTTTGATTGACTTGATTTTCCATTTCTAAGTAAAGCTGTTTAAGCTCTTTAGACATATGTTGAAATGCTTGGCCCAAGGCGCCAATCTCTTGGTCTTTGGCGATAGTGAAATGACTATCAAACTGGCGGGCTTTCACTTGCTCGGTGGCCGCCATCAATTGATGCAGTGGTTCAACCACACGTACACGCATCAAATTCATCAGATAAGCACATATCATTAAAATGACTGCTAGCCCAATGGCTTGAGCGAGAAACAAAAATCGGATCTTGGCCTCCGAGTAGTTTTGTAGCGACAAAACAAAGGTATCAATCAGGGTAACAAAGCCAACTAGATGCTGGTTATAGGCGAGGTCATCGCCTTGCTCAATAAAGCTGCGCATGCGTTGCCACTGCAAAACGACTTGGTGATAGTCATTTAAAATGGATTTCGGATAGTACCAAGCTTGTACCTCGGTGAGTGGCGAGGTAAACAGGGATGCCTCAAATTGGCTAATGTTCTGTTCAGTTTGCTCAGGTTGTCGCATTAATTGGTAGGCAATGCGATAACTTTGCATGCGCATTGAGCCCGCTACGTTCACCATGCTGGCATCTTTTAAATTGGTGCTTTCGATGCTCAAGGTTAATGCCGCTTGTAATACCGACAAGGCAAAAATCAACAATAACGCATAGCGTAATGAAGAGGTCGCGGATTGGTTAAATTGGTGAATTTTCATTATCACTAAATGGGTAAATAAAGAATATAGTGGCTTATTTTAAGCAAAATGAGCCAGAATTACTGGGAACTAGGCCTGTTATCTGTTATACCAAAAGAAATGATGAACTCCGAGTCTCATTTGTCTAAGTCGAAGATATGGCAATGTGACCGCTTTAGTGATCTGTGACTGACCGCTGAGAAGGGTTAAATTAGAAATGATTTAGCCTCCCGAATTGGAAAGGTGTTTATGTCTCAACTTGTTGATCAATATCAGCGTAAGTTTGAATACTTGCGGCTGTCAATCACCGACGTGTGCAATTTTAAATGTAACTATTGTCTGCCCGATGGTTATCATCGCCAGCATAAAGCTACATTTTTAACCTTGCCCGAGATCCGCCATCTCGTTGCTGGATTTGCTAGCATGGGAGCAAAAAAAGTACGCATAACGGGTGGCGAGCCATCGTTGCGTCGTGATCTCTGTGAAATCATCGAAACCGTTAAAACCACACCCGGCATCGAGAAAGTGGCGATGACCACCAATGGCTATCGCATGGCCCGAGATGCGAGTCATTGGCGTCAAGCGGGCCTTGATTCGATTAATGTCAGTATGGACAGCTTAGATGCCAATATGTTTCATCAGATCACAGGTGAAAATTTATTGCATAAAGTGATGGCTGGAATTGATGCTGCGTTTGCTGCTGGATTTAATCAAGTCAAAGTGAATACCGTGTTGATGAAGGGCTTAAACAGCCATGAGTTAGCTTCCTTTTTGGCATGGATAAAGCCTCGCAATATTCAACTGCGATTTATTGAACTGATGCAAACGGGCGATAATCAAGCGCTTTTCAAAGCTCACCACGTCAGTGGTGCCAGTATTATGGTGCAGTTATTAGCGCAAGGCTGGATAGAGAAAGTGCGCCAATCCACCGATGGCCCAGCAAGGGTATTTTGTCATCCTGGTTATCAAGGTGAAATTGGCCTGATCATGCCCTATGAATCACATTTCTGTGATAGCTGTAATCGATTAAGGGTGTCAGCCTTGGGGCGGTTACATTTATGCCTATTTGGCGAACAAGGCACGCAGCTGCGGCCTTTACTGCAACAATCCGGTCAGTTACCTGAGTTACAACAAATGTTATTGGCCGCATTAGCTACTAAGCGTCCAACTCATTTACTTCATCAAGGTGAGGTGGGGGGAACTTATCACCTCGCTTCCGTTGGTGGTTAGTCAGTATTATCAAATGTGATCAAGCTCGCCTCTCTGGCTTGATCTAACTCAATTCAATCGCTGATTACCTCCTGATAGGTATATCAGTTCTCCCGATCTGTGATTACAGTTTGTAAACATGATTTACTTTAATTTTATTTGTTTAATGTTATTTGAAATTAATAAGCAAATAAGTTGAAAAATCGATTGGTCGACAATGAATGACAGTTGAGGGGTATTTTGGCTGATTTAGCGAAAAGACGCTTGTTTAGTCGTGGTCAAACTATCGCATTGGTTGAACTGCCTTGGCGTGATAAATCGGTGAGTTTTACAGATGTTTGCACTCGCTGCGGTGAATGTGTATCCGCTTGTGAAACCCAGATTATCGTTAAAGGTGACGGTGGTTTCCCCACCTTAGATTTCAACCAAGGGGAAGGAGAATGCAGTTTTTGTCAGCAATGCGCTGCGGTATGCCCCGAGCCTCTTTTTGATCTTTCTCAACCTGAGCCTTGGCAGCTTAAAGCACAAATTAAAGACACCTGTTTGGCTAATCAAAAGGTCTACTGTCGAAGTTGTGGTGAGCATTGTGATAGCCAAGCCATTTCTTTCAAACCCGGCATTAGCTCAGTACCGATAATTACTGCGGCGGATTGCAGTGGATGTGGGGCTTGCCTTTCGGTATGTCCGGTGCAAGCGATAGTCTTAGGTCAACCAAAATGACAAATCAAATCTATAGTTAATACGACACATAAATGGGCAAGTGATAACAATGAAAGAATGCCATATCTCGAGTTTAGTGGTCTATTGTGCACCGGAGCGTGAGGCGTGCGTTGCCCAAGCAATAGCGCAGCTAGCCGAGGCAGAAATCTATGCCCAGGAAGGTGGTAAGTTGGTGGTGGTCATAGAAAGTACCGGAAAAAGCCATATTCTTGCCACTGTTGAAACCCTTAATAATATCGAAGGTGTGATTAATACTGCGCTTGTTTATCACCAATTCGAAGAGCTGGCTGACACAATTGACGTGTCAACCGAAGCGCACTGTGTGCAATGTGAGGACAACCAATGATGAAACTGACTCGACGTGCGTTTGTCAAAGCGAATGCTGCTGCTTCTGCTGCCGCAGTTGCTGGCATTGCATTACCCGCTTCAGCAAGCAACCTTATCGCTAGTAAAGATGTCACTAAGATCAAATGGGAAAAAGCGCCCTGTCGCTTTTGTGGTACCGGCTGTAGTGTAATGGTCGGTACCCAAGATGGCCGAGTGGTGGCAACCCAAGGCGATCCGGATTCCGAAGTGAATAAAGGTCTTAATTGTATTAAAGGCTATTTCTTATCGAAAATAATGTACGGTAAAGATCGCCTGCAAACGCCTTTACTGCGCATGAAAGATGGCCAATATGATAAAGAAGGGGACTTTACGCCCGTCAGCTGGGATCAAGCTTTTGATGTCATGGCGGATAAGTTCAAACAAGCTCTGAAAGACAAAGGCCCCACTTCGGTAGGCATGTTTGGCTCAGGTCAATGGACAGTTTGGGAAGGCTATGCTGCGGCTAAGTTAATGAAAGCGGGCTTTTTATCTAACAATATCGACCCTAATGCGCGTCACTGTATGGCATCCGCTGTGGTTGGTTTTATGCGCACCTTTGGTATTGATGAGCCAATGGGCTGTTATGACGATATTGAAGCCGCTGATGCCTTTGTGCTTTGGGGCTCAAACATGGCGGAGATGCACCCGATTCTTTGGTCTCGCCTAACGGATCGCCGCTTATCAAACCCCCATGTTAAAGTTCATGTATTATCTACCTTTGAACATCGCAGTTTTGAATTGGCTGATAACGGCATTGTATTCACACCGCAATCAGATTTAGCCATTCTAAATTACATCGCTCATTATATTATTGAAAACGACAAGGTTAACTGGGACTTTGTTAACAAGCATACCGTCTTTAAGCGCGGTGCGACCGACATAGGTTATGGTCTGCGGCCTGAGCATCCGTTACAAAAAGCGGCTAAAAATCCAGATAGCGGTGACATGACGGACATGACATTTGAGGAATACAAAGCCTTCTTGTCAGATTACACCCTAGAAAAAACCGTTGAATTATCTGGCGTGCCTGCCGAGAAATTACAAGCTCTGGCAGAGTCTTATGCCGATCCTAAGCAAAAAGTGACCTCTTTTTGGACCATGGGTTTTAACCAACACACACGCGGTGTATGGGCCAATAACTCGGTTTACAATATTCACTTATTAACAGGTAAAATTTCTGAGCCTGGTAACAGCCCATTCTCGTTAACAGGTCAACCTTCAGCCTGTGGTACCGCGCGTGAAGTGGGGACCTTTGCTCACCGTTTACCGGCTGATCTGGTGGTGATGAATCCAAAGCATCGTGCCACAGCGGAAAAAATTTGGAAGCTACCTGAGGGAACGATTCCACCTAAGCCGGGCTATCACGCGGTGCTGCAAAACCGCATGTTAAAAGACGGCAAGCTCAACGCTTACTGGGTAATGTGTAACAACAATATGCAAGCCGCGCCCAATATTAATGAAGAGGGATTACCGGGTTACCGTAATCCAGCCAACTTTATTGTTTGTAGCGATCCTTACCCAACGGTAACGGCCCAAGCCGCAGACTTAATCTTGCCTACCGCCATGTGGGTGGAAAAAGAAGGCGCTTATGGTAATGCCGAGCGTCGTACCCAATTTTGGCATCAACAAGTGTCTGCGCCAGGCCAAGCTAAGTCTGATTTATGGCAGTTAATGGAGTTCTCGAAACGCTTTAAAGTGGAAGAGGTTTGGCCACAGGAGTTAATCGATAAACAGCCTGAAGTGAAAGGTAAGACCTTATTTGATGTGTTATATCGCAACGGTAATGTGGACGCATATAGCTTAGATGAAGTGAAAGAAACCCAATTGAACGATGAAGCGCGTCATTTTGGTTTTTACGTGCAAAAGGGTTTGTTTGAAGAATACGCTCAATTTGGCCGTGGTCATGGCCATGACTTAGCGCCGTTTGATGTTTATCACCAAGTTCATGGATTACGCTGGCCTGTGGTAGATGGTAAAGAGACCTTGTGGCGTTATCGCGAAGGTTATGATCCTTATGTTAAAGCGGGCAAAGGCGTGGAGTTTTACGGCAAGCCTGATGGCAAAGCATTTATTATTGCCACGCCATTTGAGCCAGCAGCGGAAGCACCGGATCAAGAGTATGATTTATGGCTCAGCACAGGTCGAGTGCTAGAGCATTGGCACTCAGGCTCGATGACCAGAAGGGTACCTGAGCTTTATAAGGCTTTCCCTGATGCGGTGGTGTTTATGCACCCCAATGACGCGAAAAAACGTAATCTGCGTCGTGGTGATGAGATCATCATGTCCACCCGCCGCGGTGAATTACGCTCGCGGGTTGAAACGCGAGGTCGAAATCGCCCACCAGAAGGTTTGGTGTTTATGCCTTGGTTTGATGCTAAGCAGTTAACCAATAAATTAACGCTTGATGCCACGGATCCGTTATCGAAAGAAACGGACTTTAAGAAGTGCGCAGTGAAAATTGTTAAAGCGTAAACTGTCCAACGGTGGAGAATATAGAATGAAAAAACAAATAGTTGCGGCGTTTATTTTCGCCTGTACTAGTGCTTTTTTAAGCACCTCTGCGTTGGGGACACCTGAAACCAATGCGCCAGCAAACAATGGTGGTGTCGCTTCTTTGCGTGGCAATGTTGAGCTTGATACTCAACAAACGCCTGAGCAGTTAAAAAAGAACATTGCCGATCGTGGTCCCATTGAACGTCAATACGTTCATCAACCGCCAATGATCCCACACACCATACGCCATTATGAAGTGGATCTTAATGCGAATAAATGTCTGTCTTGCCATAGTTGGAAAAATGCACGCGAGTCGGGGGCGACTAAGATCAGCCCGACCCATTTTGAAACTCGTGAAGGCATGACTCTTTCAGATGTTTCACCAAGACGTTACTTCTGCTTACAGTGCCATGTACCGCAAGCCGATGCCGCGCCTTTGGTTGAGAATGAGTTTAAACCTGTTGATGCCCTTAATTAGCGATCACTATCATCACCTTGTTTAAGGGGGGAATATGTTTAAAAAAATAATCGCTTGGCTAAAACAGATATGGCTAATTATGCGTTCGCCGAGTTCGGCATCCCTAGGCTTTATTCTATTTTTGGGGTTTTTTGGCGGTATCATTTTCTGGGGTGGTTTTAACACAGGCATGGAAGCGACCAATACCGAAGCGTTTTGTTCGGGTTGTCACGCGCCAATCGTTGAAGAAATCCAAGAAACTATCCATTATTCAAACCGTTCTGGGGTAAGGGCGATCTGTTCTGATTGTCATGTACCGCATAACTGGACTGATAAAATGGTGCGCAAGGTACAAGCCAGTAAAGAGTTAGTCGCGTTTGCTATGGGCACAATAGATACGCCTGAGAAATTTTACGAGCGCCGTCGCCATTTGGCGGATCGTGAATGGGCGCGGATGAAAAAGAATAATTCGCAAGAATGTCGTAACTGTCATGAGTTTGCATTTATGGACTTCTCCGTGCAGGGGCCGCGGAGTGTGAGTATGCATTCAACAGCCTTGGCCAGTGGTGATAAAACCTGTATCGATTGCCATAAAGGCATAGCGCATAAGTTACCTGATATGCAAGGCGTAGAAGGTTGGTAATAGCTGATTGATAACCTAGCTTAAACTGAATACTTCAGATTAGGTTATCAAGTCGTTGTTATCGACATAAACAAAAAAGCGGCCGGCGCCGCTTTTTTTGTGGCTGAATTAATATTCTAATGAGAACAAAATGCGTTGGGAAAATCATGAAATTAGTGCGGTGATCTTAGCCGGTGGCAAATCGTCTCGAATGGGACAAGATAAGGCCATGTTACCCAGAGAGGGGCAGACTCAACTTGCTTATTGCTTTAATCTTTTAGCACAAATGCAGTTTGGTGAGTTGAAAGTCAGCGGTGACTATCCCGATTTCCCACATTTTGTTGATGCTGAGCCAGAGCTTGGGCCGCTAGGGGGGCTATCTGCTGCACTGCAGCAAGTAGCACCTTATTGTAAAGCCTTGCTCATTGTCCCGGTGGATATGCCATTGTTGAGCTCGTTCGATATTCGCTTTTTGTTAGAGGGGTCAAATGAACAGGGTGGCTATTATCAAGATGCCCTATTTCCAGTATTACTGGGCATTACCCCCCAGCTTAGGTCTGAGTTAAAGGATCTATTAGCCGATCCATCACCGCATAAGCGTTCGTTGCGGTCCTTGCTTAAACGACTCAATGTCCAAGTGATAGAGCCTGATATTGACCAGCAGCTGAGTCTAATGAATGCCAATACGCCCGAACAATGGCAGACATTACTTGCCAAGCAATAATTTATTTACCCTGTGTTATGATATTTTTTCGCAAATAAACCAAGAATTTAATAAGGAAACCTTATGGGACATGCCGAGAAACAATTTGAGCCTGCCAATATTGCGGTATTGACGGTATCGGATACACGCACCGAAGAAAATGATACATCGGGTGCTTACTTAGTGGATGCGCTAAAAACGGCGGGCCATAATTTAATGGCCAAAGAAATTGTGATTGATGATAAATACAAAATTCGCGCCGTGGTATCGGATTGGATAGCTGACGAAGCCATTAGTGTTATCTTAATTACAGGCGGCACAGGATTCACCGCTCGCGATACCACGCCCGAAGCTGTGTCCATTTTGTTTGATAAGCAAATTGAGGGATTTGGCGAGCTATTTCGTCATGTTTCTTATGACGAAATTGGTACATCGACCATTCAAAGTCGAGCTTTGGGCGGCTTTGCTAATCGCACCGTTATTTTCTGTATGCCGGGCTCAACCAATGCCTGTAAAACGGCTTGGACCAAGATCTTACAAGCCCAGCTAGACTCTCGCTCTAAGCCGTGTAACTTTATGCCTCATATTGGTGTGTAAACCATGTCTGAGTTTAGCCATATTAATCAACAAGGCGAAGCCCACATGGTGGATGTCAGCGATAAAGCGGTCAATGAGCGGATTGCGATTGCTGAAAGTTTTATTGTTATGTCGAGTCAGACCTTATCGCTCATTTTGTCTGGTCAACATCACAAGGGTGATGTGTTTGCAACGGCTAGAATTGCGGGCATCATGGCGGCCAAAAAAACCGCCGATTTGATCCCGCTTTGCCATCCGCTGGCGCTCACTAAAGTGACGGTTGATATTACCCCTGAGCCTGAACTAAACCGAGTTCGTATTCAGGCTTTGTGTAAATTGTCTGGCAAAACCGGGGTTGAAATGGAAGCGTTAACCGCAGCATCGATAGCAGCATTAACCATCTATGATATGTGCAAGGCGGTGCAAAAAGACATGGTGATCACCCAAACCCGATTACTAGAGAAAAAGGGTGGGAAATCCGGACATTTTAAGGGCAGTTATGATTAAAGTTGTTTTTTTCGCTAAGCTAAAAGAGCGTCTAGGTACGCAAGGTATTGAACTTGATCCTATGGGGATCGCAACTGTGGCAGATGTATTAGACGCTTTATATCAGCACTACCCTGAGTGGCAAACTGAGCTGCAATCAGGCCAATTGTTGGTGGCCATCAACCATGAAATGGCCAAGTTAACCAGCGAGGTTAAGTCCGGCGATGAACTGGCGCTCTTTCCACCGGTAACGGGAGGCTAAATGATCAAGGTGCAAACGGAAGATTTTGATATTAACCATGAATATCAAATATTAGCCAGTAAACCGGAAGCAGGGGCAATTGTCACCTTTGTTGGTTTGGTACGAGATTTAAACCTCGAGCAAAAGGTGACCGCACTGCATCTTGAGCATTACCCAGAAATGACGGAAAAAAGCCTCAGGCGCATTGTGCAACAGGCAAAGCAGCGTTGGCAGCTGATTGATGTTAGCTTGATCCATCGTGTTGGTACCTTAACGGTGAATCAGCAAATTGTGTTTGTTGGTGTGAGCAGTCAGCATCGCGGTGATGCCTTTGCAGCTTGTGAATTCATTATGGACTATTTGAAAACCCAAGCGCCATTTTGGAAAAAAGAGCACACAGATTTGGGCGAGACTTGGCTAGATGCCAATGAAAAAGATCAGCAAGCGGCAAAACGTTGGCGCTAATGCCAACGTTTTGCTTAAATAACCTGAGCTTTGGATAAGCTATATCGTATGAATAACCCGCAAAAACGCGGTGAATATATCCCTATACGCTCTGCGTTTTCATCCCTGAAAACGAAGTTTTGCTACTTATTCATACGATATTTATTGGCTGGCTCCATTAACCAGAATTGAGGTTAAGTAGCTATTTCAGCAACTAGCTCAGCAAAAAACTCAATTAAGGTAATCAGCAAATAACTCGATAGTGACCTTTTCCCCTGCGGTCACATTGCCTCTTTGTTGCTCTAAGATGATAAAGCAATTGGCTTTACTCATGCCGCTAAAGACCCCTGAGCCTTGACTGCCGGTGCTCGTGACTTCGAACTCACCTGCTGCGTTTACATGATAAATCCCGCGCTGGAAGTCGGTTCGCCCGGGTGATTTACGCAAATCATGGCTGGCTATTGCGGTTAAGCGCGTTGGCTCTTTGGGTAATGACCCCGCCATTTTTTGCATCACAGGAATGGCCAATTGACTTAATGTCACTAACGCTGATACTGGATTGCCGGGCAGGCCAAAAAAGACACTGTTGGTTAATTTACCAAACGCAAAGGGTTTACCCGGCTTGATGGCCAGTTTCCAAAAGCCAATCTCACCAATTTGTTCAAGAATATCTTTGGTGTAGTCCGCTTCACCTACCGATACGCCGCCGCTGGTGATCACCACATCGGCTTGTTGGTCGGCTTGTAAAAAGGTTTGGGTTAATTGCGCGGGCTCATCGGCGATAATACCGAAATCAATCACCTCGACATTTAATTTGCTCAACATAGCCCGCAAGCAATAGCGATTACTGTCATAGATTTGCCCTGGGGCAAGTGCAGAGCCTAGCGGCTTTAACTCATCACCGGTAGAGAAAATGGCAACCTTGAGCGGCGCGAATACGGCAAGTTTGGCAATGCCTAAAGAGGCCAGTAAGGGAATATCGCGACTGCGCAGCGTGTGTCCTTTATCAAACAAGGTTTGACCTTGGCGAATATCTTCTCCGGCAAGGCGCACATGTTGACCTAAGCGGGTGCTTTGTTGGAATGTGACTCGAGGCTCTTGCGCGGTTTGTTCAACGTGGGTGTTTTCTTGCATTTCAACCGTGTCGGCCCCTGCTGGGATGGGCGCTCCTGTCATTATTCGCACGCAAGCTCCCAAGGGTAAATCACCTGTAAAAGGAGCGCCGGCAAAAGCTTTGCCGACTAGGTTTAAGGTTTTATATTGTTCAAGATCTTGTTGGCGAAACGCATAACCATCCATCGCTGAGTTGTTAAACGGTGGCACTGACATGGGCGAATGGATTGCGCTGGCCAAGGTATAACCAATGGCTTGGTCGAGATCGATTGATAACACTTGAGTGCAAGGAGAAACGGCGGCAAGCATGTCGGCAAGTGCCGATTCAATGGGTTTTAAGCCAGGTGTATCGCAACATCCCATGAGCTAAGCTCCTTTGAAGGCTGGGTGATTAATCAAGGTAATACCCTAGCATTATGCCGCCCAAAACTCACCGAGATAAGCGCAAAGGCAATAAAATGTTAAATGTCTCGCTATACTTAGGTAAATACTTACCAAAGAGGTAGTGCTATGGACCATGAAGAAATGCAGCAAACCCAGGCTTACGATAGCGAGCAGCCAGGTTATAGCACCGAAATAAACCCGAGTGAGCAATCCAAACAAGACCTACAAGCGTACCTTGATAACCTACTTGAGGATATTTTTAGCCAGTTGCCGGGAAGTTAAAGTTGCAATCTGGACTGAAAACCTCTATTTATGCCGGATTAGTTCAGCGAAGGAAGAATGAATGTCATCTATAAATCATGCCGCTTTGGTGGTACGTGATGCTTTGGTAAGCCGAGGTCTTGAAACCCCGTTAGTTGAAACGGGATTAACCAATGACGATAAAAAGCGCCAGATAGAGCAGCATTTTAGCGCCATTATGAATCTGATGGGGTTGGACTTAAGCGATGATAGCCTAGCAGAAACCCCTCACCGCATTGCTAAAATGTATATAGACGAAATTTTTTCTGGGCTTGATTATCGCAGTTTTCCAAAAATAACTGTGATTGAAAATAAGATGAAAGTAGATGAAATGGTGCAGGTTTCAGATATTGCCTTAACCAGTACCTGTGAGCACCATTTTGTCACTATCGATGGCCGTGCTACCGTCGCTTATATTCCGAAAACCAAGGTTATCGGCTTATCAAAAATCAATCGCATCGTACGCTTTTTTGCTAGCCGACCTCAGGTACAAGAGCGCATGACCCAACAAATTTTATGTGCGTTGCAAGCCTTACTTGAAACAGACAATGTCGCAGTCACTATCGATGCGGTGCATTACTGTGTTAAAGCCCGCGGTGTTCAAGATGAATCAAGCCATACTCGCACCACCGCCCTTGGCGGAAATTTCAAGTCAAAACCTGAAACGCGTCATGAGTTTATGATGGGGATCCGTAAGTGAGCGAGCTAGCTAAGCCTCGAATTGTGATCCGCTATTGTAACTTGTGTCGTTGGCTATTGCGTGCAAGCTGGCTGTCTCAAGAATTATTGTCGACCTTTGCCGATGATTTAGGGGAAGTCGCTTTAGCCCCAGGTGATAAAGGGGAGTTTCGCATTTTTGTTAATGACCAGTTAGTGTGGTGTCGAGTGCAAGACGAGGGCTTTCCCGAAGCAAAAGTGCTTAAACAACGCGTACGGGATGTGCTATTTCCCGAGCGAGATCTTGGTCACAGCGACAAGTAAGCTTGTCGCTGGACGCACAAACTAGTTCAAGTGCGAATTGATATACCGTTGGCGTTTATTCGCTTTTAGTTGGTTTAGATCAACCAGTACTAAGCCATCAATGCAGTTACTAAAGTCCGCATCAACACTAAAATCAATGAACTTAACCCCTTCAGGATCACACACCTCACTATATTGTTTGTAGAGGGTGGGGATCGCCGCGCCCATATTGTCTAATACGGCCTTCAAGGTGATGAAATCTTGTTTGTAGTCGTTGCCGACAAACTCAACACCTAAATCTGACAGTAAATTCTCTGGAACTTGGTAGGGTACTCTGGCATTTGCTAACTCTTCACCCGCTGGAAAATACAGTAGGTAAAAATAGATTAATAAATCTTTGGCATTTTTCGGTAAGCTGTCACTCAGACTCACTGGGCCAAATAAATAGCGATAGTGCGGATTTTTAGCGATAAACGCGCCTATGCCTAACCATAAATAATCTAAACTGCGTCGACCCCAGTATTTGGGTTGCACAAAACTACGACCTAATTCTAAGCCTTGTGCAAAATAAGGTTGCATGGCTGGTTGATATTGGAACAGGGATTGGCTGTAAAGTCCTTCACAGCCATGTTGCTCCAATACCTGATCGGCTTTGGCAAAGCGGTATGCGCCGGCTATCTCCAGCTCTTGGGCATCCCATAAAATCAAATGCAGGTAGTGGCTGTCATAGTGGTCAATATCGCGTTTAGTTCCGGTACCTTCACCCACGGCGCGAAAGGAGACTTCACGGAGTCGGCCTAGCTCTCTTAAAATCGGCGAGCTTTGCTGATGTTGATACAAATAGATTTGTTTATTGTCGGGGGTAGAGCCCAGTAATTCACATTGCTCGATGGCTTGTTTTAGCGCGATGCGTGGCTCAGGATGCGCGATGGGGGATTCGGTACGAAAATAGCCATTCTTGCCTTTGGCCAAGCGGTAAGTTTGTTTTTGTAATAATTTTACCTTGGCGCTGGTGGATATTTGATCCCCTTGGTAACTGTCATAAGGGACCATTTTACCCACCGTCATTTTCACCGTATTAGCATTTTGCTTAAACATTTCTTTAACCAGTAATAGCGTCGCTAAAGGCTTGTAAAGCATTGATGTACCATAAAATAGTGCTGAGTTACGGGCTTGAATATGAATCGGTAATATGGGCGCTTGAGCGCGACTGGCAATTCTTAGAAAGCCGCTGTTCCATTTTATGTCTTTGATGCCTGTGGGTCTTAGTCTTGAAACTTCACCTGCTGGAAAAATAATGAGTGCGCCTTCTTGTTGCAGGTGATTGTGAATGTTTTGCAGATTTTCTTTAACCGTCATGCCGCCCATATTATTGACTGGGAGTAAAGTCGAGCGCAAAGGCTCAATAGACATCAGTAGTTCATTGGCAACCACTTTGACATCGGGGCGCAAACGATGGATAAATTGCAGCAGTGCTAAGCCATCAAGTGAGCCGATAGGATGGTTGGCAACGATAACGACCTTACCAGATACGGGGATGCGATCCATTTCCCTATCTGTGGTTCGGTAACTAAAGTCAAAATAATCCAGTACCTTTTCAACGAAGTCAAAACCCGTTAGGTGTGGGTATTGTTGACCAAATTCAAT
Organism: Motilimonas thetidivivens; assembly: GCF_046452435.1. Taxonomy (NCBI): domain Bacteria; kingdom Pseudomonadati; phylum Pseudomonadota; class Gammaproteobacteria; order Alteromonadales; genus Motilimonas; species Motilimonas thetidivivens. The sequence continues at coordinate 176,616 of NZ_JBKFDK010000002.1, read as the reverse complement.
AAACTCTTTTTCGTGTAATAGGCGACGTAAAAAGAAGGTGATAGGTTTTCGTAACCAAGGTTTATTATTGATTTGGGGAAAGTGTTGGTTGACGACTTGATCGACTGAAAACATAAGACATCCTTCTATTGGGTAAGTGAGCGATGACTTGGCGCCAATACAAGATGATGACAATGGCAGTGAAGTTTTAGCTCAATAGTTCAAAAATAAAGCGAGGATGTGACACTAGCTTGTCAGAAATGTGGCACATTAATGACGTAACGAAGGCGTGGAGCGATGAATTAACGAGCAATAGCTGTTGCTATGAATAGCGATAAAAGGGCAAAAAAATACCCAGCAAAAGCTGGGTATAGAGATTGACGACTAATCGATAGAGCTGATTATGCGAAGTTTGCCGCAGCAAATTCCCAGTTAACCAGTGCCCAGAACGCTTTTAGGTAATCTGGACGTACGTTACGGTAATCGATGTAGTACGCGTGCTCCCATAGATCCACGGTTAGGATTGGGGTAACGCTTGCGTCAGTTAGTGGAGTCGCTGCGTTAGAAGTGTTAACGATAGCTAGGCTGCCGTCAGCATTTTTCACTAACCAAGTCCATGAAGAACCAAAGTTGTTTACAGCTTTGTCGTTTAATTCCGCTTGGAATTGAGCAAATGAACCAAAGCTTGCGTTGATTGCATCAGCTAGCGCGCCTGTTGGCTCACCGCCACCATTTGGGCTTAAACAGTTCCAGTAGAAAGTGTGGTTCCAAACTTGTGCTGCGTTATTGAATACGCCGCCTTCAGAAGTTTTAACGATCTCTTCTAGTGATTTGTTCGCTAGATCAGTACCTTCAACTAAACCATTTAGTTTAGTTACGTAAGTTTGGTGATGTTTACCGTAGTGGTAAGAAAGTGTCTCAGCAGAGATGTGTGGTTCTAGTGCATCTTGCGCGTAAGGAAGTGCTGGAAGTTCAAAAGCCATTTTTATTCTCCATTGCTCGTTATCCCTCTGTTTTTTATCAGAGGTTATTAAAATAGACGCCAACACTTTAGCCTTTTTTTGCGTATTGATCTAGATCAACGTGACGCCAAGCACGCTTTTATTTAGACTAGGCAAAAGACCCTAGATTTTTTACGTTTTTTTGTGTTGGACCTTTAAGGTAAACTAGCAAAAAAATAATGCAGTGTGAGGATAAAATGGAAACATTAGACAAGATCAAAAGCCAAATCAGCGAAAATACGATTTTATTGTATATGAAGGGCTCACCTAAGTTCCCTAGTTGTGGCTTTTCGGCTCAAGCATCACAAGCCTTAATGCAGTGTGGTGAGCAGTTTGCTTACGTAGACATCCTACAAAACCCAGATATTCGTGCTGAACTACCTAAGTATGCAAATTGGCCAACTTTCCCTCAGCTATGGGTAGAAGGTGAGCTAATTGGTGGTTGCGATATTATCCTTGAGATGTTCCAACAAGGTGAGCTACAGCCACTAATCAAACAAGCAGCTGCGAAAACGGCAGATGCCGAGTCTAGCGACGCTGAATAAGTAGACGATATGTTATAGCTAAAAAAAGCACCCTAGGGTGCTTTTTTTGTTAGTCCTGAACCACCTACTTCAGTAGGTGGTTATCATATTGGGTGAGGGGGCGCTTACAGCACCATCGCGGCAATCCAGCCAAAGATAAGCAGCGGTATATTGTAGTGGATAAAAGTAGGCACTACGGTATCCCAAATATGATCGTGCTGACCATCTGCGTTTAAGCCTGATGTTGGGCCTAGGGTTGAGTCTGATGCGGGTGAGCCTGCATCACCTAAGGCCGCAGCTGTTCCCACTAGTGCCATTGTTGCCATTGGCGAAAAACCAAATTGAATACACAGTGGCACATAAATTGTTGCGATAATAGGGATCGTCGAGAAAGAAGAGCCAATCCCCATGGTGATTAATAAGCCTACGATGAGCATAAGCATCGCAGCTAATCCCTTGTTCTCGCCAATCATTTCACCCAATGAGCTGACCAAGGTAGCCACGCCGTTGGTTTCTTTTAATACCGCAGCAAATCCCGCAGCGGCAATCATGATAAAGCCAATCATGGCCATCATTCTTACCCCTTGGGTAAAGGCGTCTTGGGTTTCGCTAAAGCGTATTACACCGCCTAAAGTGAAAATGGTGAAGCCGGCTAATGCACCCAAAATAATCGAATCAGCATAAAGCTGTAAGGTTAACGCCACTATGATAGCGATAATCGCAACCACAATATGAGTCGGATTAAACTGTTTGTTTTCTGGCTCAACGGCGAGGATTTTTTCAAGCGAATATTGGCGTGGTTTACGATAGCTAAATAAGAGCGCGATGATTAAGCCTAAAACCATGCCCGCTACAGGCAAAGCCATGGCTAATGGAAGATCAGCTGCTTGCGCTTCTAAGCCATTACCGGTTAAGTTGGTGAGTAGGATATTGTTTAAAAATATGCCACCAAAGCCCACCGGCAGCAGCATGTATGTTGCTGTTAAACCGAGGGTAATAACACAAGCTATGGCGCGTCTATCAATATTAAATTGCGCCATAACGTGTAACAAAGGCGGAATGAGTATCGGAATGAAAGCGATATGCACAGGCACTAAGTTTTGTGAACTGATAGAAACCATTAATATCGCCGCAAAAAGCACGGTTTTAAACCAAAACACATTATTGCCATTTGCGGTGCCGCCAAAGGTATTAATCACCTTTTGCGCTAATAAGTCGGTAATACCTGAGCGTGAAATCGCCACAGCAAACGCGCCGAGCATGGCATAGCTAAGAGCGATAGTTGCCCCGCCACCTAAACCACCGTTAAAAGCGGAAATGGTTTCGTTAATGGATAGACCGCCGATAAGGCCGCCGACGATAGCACTTAAGGTCAGTGAAACCACCACGTTTATCCTAAGTAAACTAAGCAGCAGCATCAAGCTGACGGCAATAACAACCGAGTTCATGAAATGTCCTTGTAAATGTTGTGTTGTCCAGGGCAAAAGCTCTTTGGCTTTCTTTCCTGAGGAATGTCTAAGGTGGTGGATGATATCAGAGTTATACGCGAAGGCTTTGACTAATTATGCAACTCTTGACTATTCTCAAGTGTTTTTGTGGCGAATGTAGTATCCCAAGGTGCCCGTGATCAGCTTAAGCGACTTACCTGTTAGCGCTCTTCGCGCTTGGGCACCTTAGAAATGATGTTTTACCATCCGAAACTGATTGCTAGTTCGGTGTTTTGCTTAAGCTTCACTGTTTAGCAGTGGCCAACCACCTAGGGCTTTCCATTTGTTTACCATGTAGCAGAAAAGTTCGGCGGTTTTTTCGGTATCGTATAATGCACTGTGAGCCGCTTTATTATCAAACGCGATATTGGCTGTTTTACATGCTTTTGCTAATACGGTTTGGCCTAAAGTTAGCCCAGCTAAGGTGGCGGTGTCAAAGCTTGCAAAGGGATGAAAAGGTGTGCGTTTGAGTCCGGTGCGCTCGATGGCTGCATTGACAAAGCCCATATCAAATGCGGCATTGTGCGCCACCATAATGGAGCGATTACAACCGTGTGCTTTTTGCTCTTTGCGGATCACTTTAAAGATTTCATGCAAGGCTTCGTATTCACTGACCGCGCCGCGCAGCGGGCTATGCGGATCGATACCATTAAACTCTAGCGCAGCAGGTTCAAGGTTAGCGCCTTCAAAAGGCGCTACATTAAAGTGTAAGGTTTTGCTTGGCAGTAACCAGCCATCTTTATCCATTGTCGTCAGTACGGCTGCGATTTCTAATAGCGCGTCACCACGAGGATTAAAGCCAGCGGTTTCAACATCAATAACAACAGGGAAATAGCCGCGAAAACGTTTAGCTAATAGCGAGTCGCTGATTTTGGTTTCTTGGGTCATAGTTAAAGCTAGCTAGTGGAAAAGCGGCTAATTATGCCAGAATTTTTGTGATGTCGCTGGAAAATATATTAAAGGATGCGCTCAGAGCGCCGATACAAGGATTAAGCTGGTTTGAGCTGGCTGGATATTGTCGCAAAATGCACCATTAAGTGGACAGTAAGTTATGGCGAATTGGAAATACCTGATCATGTTAATGTTGTCGCCCGCAGCATTGGCATCTAACAAAATTTACACAGCAGATCTTACCAACTCTATTTGGGAAGTGACCAAGTCCAATCCAATCGAATGTACTTTAGATCACAATATTCCACGTTTTGGTCATGCTCGTTTTACCGTGCGTGCCAGTAAATCCGTTAATTTGGATTTTGATTTAGACGGCCGCCGTGAAACACCGGCCACGCGCCAAGTGACGCTACGTTCGGTGCCTCCCTCTTGGCGCCCCGGTGTTGCCGCTGACGATATTACCTTAGCTCAATTTCATGAAGGATTTGACGGCTATATCAACGGTCAAAGCGCTTGGGCCATGCTCAATGAGCTAGAAGACGGGCATTTTCCAACCTTTATCTTCCAAGACTGGTACAACCGTGACCGAGTGACTCAAGTGGCGTTATCGGCGGTTAATTTTAGACAAAAATATCAAGATTTTACTGATTGTGTTGCGGGTTTGCTGCCTTATAGCTTTGACGATATTTCATTCAGTATTTTAAATTATGTCAAAAATGGCAGTGAATTAACCCGCCATTCTAAGCAAAGATTGCAAATGATAGGGGAATATTTGCGCCATGATGAAGCGGTGAATATCATTTTAATAGATGGTTATTCGGACAGTTATGGCGGTCGATGGGGCAATCAACAATTATCTGAAAAGCGCGCCAACAGCGTTAAAACATACTTAACCGAGCTAGGGGTTGATCCGGCAAAGTTTACCGTTGAAGGTCACGGTGAAAAACGTCATATAGCGGATAACCGCTCCGATGTGCAGCGGCCAAAAAACCGCAGAGTGGTTATATCCATTGGCCGCGAAGAAATCTAAGCCATTCTCTACCTGATTCTTTAACCGTGTTGACCCGCAATATGCGGGTCTTTTTTTGCATTGAAACTGCTATTAACCATAGCTTTGTTACTGTCCATAACGCGACAGCCAAGCTTGTTCAAGTTGGTTTACCCAACTTGGATGTGGCTCCAATAATATTTTGCCCAATGATTGTTCGGGTAAGCTGGCAGGGTGGCGCTGCGCTTGATTAAACAAAGCCTGTTGTTCGGGCGATAACTTAGCCATGCTTAGAACGGTGGGGTCGCCCCAAATGGCAGGATCGGCTTTGCGAGCTTGCGCTAGTGGTGACATTAAAAAATTGGCAAAGACCTGCGCCGCTGCAGTTTGGCTTGCATTAAATGGAATCGCAAGGAAATGGGTGTTGCCTAAGCTGCCCTGACTGTGGACATAGGATCTTACGCTGTCGGGTAACTCGTCGTTACTGATGCTGTTCGCAGCATCATTGGGATTAAAGCTAAAGGCAATGCTTATTTCACCGTCATTTAGTTTGGCCTTTAATTGGGCTTGGCTAATGACAAATGTTTGGCCTTTACGCCACATTAATGGGTGAAGCTGATCTAGGTATTGCCACAGTGGCGCCGTTACTTGATCAAAATCAGCTAGGCTGACGTCTTGATAAAGGGCCGGATTGGCTTGAGTCGTTTCGATTAATGCCTGTTTAACAAAGGTTAAGCCGTGAAAGTCAGGGATTTTCGGGTAACTAAATTGGCCAGGGTGCTGCTTTAAATAGGCGAGTAAAGCGGCCATCGAATCAGGAAATTCCTTAACCCTTTGCTGGTCGGCCATAAACACCAATTGTGCCATGCCCCAAGGTGCTTCAAGCCCATCAACCGGCACCGTAAAATCCGCGGCGATGGAAGGCTTTTCATTGCTGTCGGTCAATGCCATATTTGGCAGGTGTTGAGTGAAAGGTCCAAATAGCAGTTGCTGTTGCTTCATTGCCGCAAAGTTTTCACCGTTAATCCAGACCAAATCTACCTTGCCTTGATTAAGGTTGCCTGCGGTTTTTTCCGCTAAAACTTGGTTAACCACCGTCCCCGTATCGGCCACTTTGACATGCACTACCTCAATGTCATAGCGGTGTTTGGCTTCGTCTGCTGCCCATTGAATGTAATCATTGATGGATTGCGCGCCGCCCCAGGCATAAAAATAGAGGGTGTTGCCCTTGGCTTGTTGCTCTAGCTCTGACCAACTTGTGGCCTGAGTGAGGCTCTGATGCCCTAATAATAAACATAAACAATAAACCAGGTTGACGAGATAACGCATGCTGTACTCCTAAGTAAGGTTTAAGTTGTCACCGTGTCGAGTGCTATCGCAATGATTGTAGCTAATTTATTGAATAAATGGGGGTTAATTGCGCTAAGCTGAGATCTCGAGTGTGAGCGTAGCGGTTAAGGTTGTTGGTTCTTCCTGCTTTTTGTTGGCTGTTGGCATTGCCTTGAACAATGGATTGGGGCAGTAACGATGCCAGTTGTTGCTGCAAAAGACGCTCTAACTCGAGTTCAAGCATCAGTATATTTTGATAAGCGCATGGCGAGGATAGCCCTTTTAATTGCTTACGACGCAGGCGATAGGGCCGTAAAATACGCCGCTCAAATTGTTCAGCATGCTGGTTTAGCTCATACCAAGTTGCTTGAGGTAGCAGAAGATGGTGTTGGTCTAAATACAATGCCAGCAGAAGTAAGTTGACGCTAACCCCGTCACTTTCTTGCAGGCTTAACAGCAAAGGCGTCCGGTTTGAATTGTAGAGGCGCTCACAGCGCTGCCACAACGCCTTAATTGGATTGGTCATCTTTTGTTTCGGGCTCTGCTGATTCCCTGTCGGGCACGATATCACTGCAACAACTGCTGTTGTGCACTTGCTCTATCCACAATGCAAGCTCTTCTTCGGATATGGGTTTTTTATTCATTTATGACCTAATTCAATGTTATTTTGCGCTCTATGTTACACAGTTTTTTTACCGTTTATTAAAATAAATTTGAGTCAAACTGGCGCGATTGTTAAAGTCGGCAGCAGTTTAATAATGGTTTCAGACAAGAGCAGAAAAAATGATCGAAAAAAATACCGTAGTACAATTCTCTTACGAGTTAACCGACGCTGATGGCACGCTGCTAGAAACAAGCAATGGTCAACCGATTGCTTACCTACATGGCCAAAACAACATGTTGGCAGGTATTGAAGCAGCACTTGAAGGGAAAGCGCAAGGCGATGAAGTTAAGGTTACCTTAGCGCCAAAAGATTCATACGGTGAACGTCAAGAAGATGCGCTACAGCGTATTCCAGTGAAACACCTTCAAGGTGCTAATAAATGGCAACCGGGTATGATAGCGCAAGTGAACACAGACAATGGTCCTCGCCAAGTCACTGTGGTAAAAGTGGGTAAATTCATGATCACGGTTGATACCAATCATCCGTTTGCTGGCAAAACCCTGACATTTGATATGAAGGTAACCGGCGTGCGCCCAGCTACCGAAGAAGAGATTGCGCATAAGCACGCTCACGGTGAAGGTGGTCACCAACATTAATCTGCTATTAGATTAAGGAGCTGCGGCTCCTTTTTTACAACCTTGCTTAGAGTCTTACTGCTGGGGCTAGCTGACCTTGGCGATGACTTATTTTGCTCATATCATGACTCAAAACGCGTTATAAATTACACTTGGTGCAAATGCACGTATGGAGAAAATCATGTCAACTACCTCTTTAACTATTACTCGCCCTGATGATTGGCACGTTCACCTTCGTGATGGTGAGGCATTGGCAGACACTACCCGTGATATTAGCCGCTATATGGGGCGAGCTATTATCATGCCAAATTTAGTGCCACCGGTGACAGATACAGCTGCCGCACTTGCCTATCGTGAACGTATTATGAGCCATAACAAGAGTGCGACATTTGAGCCCTTGATGGTGTTATATCTCACCGATAACACCACAGCGGATGAGATCCGTAAAGCCAAAGCAAGTGGCAAGGTGTATGCTGCTAAGCTCTATCCAGCGGGTGCGACAACTAACTCAGACTCAGGCGTTACCTCTGTCGATAACATTGTTGATGCTATCGCGGCGATGGAAGAAGTAGGGATGTTGTTGCTAGTACATGGCGAAGTGACACATCATGATATTGATATCTTTGATCGTGAAGCGGTGTTTATTGAGCAAGTGATGAAGCCATTGGTTACCCGCTTTCCAAACTTGAAAATAGTGATGGAGCATATTACCACCAAGCAAGCCGCTGAGTTCGTTGCTCAGGCTAGCGAGAATGTGGCAGCAACCATTACTGCTCATCATTTACTGTATAATCGCAATCACATGCTCGTGGGCGGCATTAAACCGCATTTTTATTGTTTGCCGATCCTTAAACGTAACATTCATCAGCAAGCATTATTGGAAGCCGCGACCAGTGGTAATAAGAAATTCTTTTTAGGCACGGATTCAGCGCCTCATGCTCAAGGCGCGAAAGAATCAGCTTGTGGCTGTGCGGGCTCATATACTGCGCATGCAGCGATTGAGCTTTATGCCGAAGCCTTTGAAATGATGGATGCATTGGAAAATCTAGAAGCATTTGCAAGCTTCAATGGCCCAGATTTTTATGGTTTACCTCGTAACCAAGACACCATCACCTTAGTTAAAGAAGAGTGGCAGGTTCCTGAATCGATGGCATTTGGCTCAGCTAAAGTTGTGCCAATTAAAGCCGGCGATACCATCTCTTGGCAAGTTAAGGCATAGCCCTAGAGCCTGCATCTTGTATGATGCAGGCTCTTTTCAACCTTTTTATCTAGTCATTCTTAGTTTGATGGCCATTAAATGAATGCCATGAAACCCGCAAAACTGCCCCCCAGAATTAAGCTGCAATAACAAATTACGCGATAAATGAAATGGCCTTGGTAACTTCCAAGGGCGTATAAGCTGAGAAGTAAACTAAAGGCGGCGCAGAGTAAATAACCTCGTCCATTTGTTCTATCATTAAACATGGACAGAAATGTTTCTCGGCTAAGCAATTGAGATTGGCTCAAGGTGGTCGATATGTCTATCCAACCATAGCAAAAAATGCCAGTTGCTAGGATAAACATAATCAACACGGCTGCAGGGTGCGCTTTTAAACCGGTAAATGTAAGGTCTCGCATTAGGTAATACCAACAAAAATTACTGAAGTGATTGGGTTTAGCAGTAAAGATAATTTACTTATACTAGAATGCTAATAAGCGTGTCGTGCGCATAATAGCGAATAATTTACTACAGAGGTAGGCATGGCGACCATTCTTGATTCCGTTGATCAGCGAACCCAGTTAGTCGGTGAAAACCGACTTGAGCTATTAATGTTCCGCTTACAAAGCTCACAGTTGTTTGCCATCAATGTGTTTAAGGTGAAAGAAGTGGTGAAATTGCCGCCTCTTAATTCATTACCCAACTCTCATCCTAAGGTATGCGGTGTTGCGACTTTGCGCGGCCACAGTATTCCAGTGATTAATTTACGTGAAGCAATAGGAATGAGGCCGCTTCCGATTGATGAGGAATGCAATTTGATCATCACGGAATATAACCGAACGGTGCAGGGTTTTTTGGTCGGTAAAGTGGAAAACATCGTTAACTTAACGTGGCAAAATATTATGCCGCCGCCAAATACCGTAGGCAAAGCACATTATTTAACCGCCATAACAAAAGTTGATCATGAAGATCAGCAAAAGCTAGTTGAAATTATTGATGTCGAAAAAGTGTTAGCTGAAATCGTAACCTATAACATCGAAATTTCAGAAGGCACATTAGATGCGGAAATAGTCAACGAATTTGTAGGGCGTAAGGTGCTTCATGCCGATGATTCGCCCACGGCAAGGCGTCAAGTTTCGGATACCTTAGAGCAGCTAGGCCTTGAAGTAATCGGAGTGGAGAACGGCATGGAAGCGCTGAAGTTGCTTAAGCGCTGGTGTGATGAAGGCAAAACAGTGACCGATGAAATATTATTATTAATTACTGATGCTGAAATGCCCGTGATGGATGGCTACAAGTTGACTTATGAGATACGAAACGACCCCAGAATGAGCGATTTATATATCGCACTGAATACTTCATTAAGTGGCAGCTTTAATAATGCCATGGTAGAAAAAGTGGGCTGCGATGCCTTTATTTCTAAATTTCAACCCGATTTACTGGTAGAGGTTGCTCAAACCCGCTTGAAGCAAGTTTTAGGTAAGGAGTAGGCCGCTTGCGGTTGCATTAACTGAGTTTTTGCTGCAATTATCGACGCAATTACACCGTTAATGCGACTATCTTCACTAATTGTCCCATTTGTATTCTCGACTATGGGGCAATCCATCGCTATAATGCCGCGTCAAATTCTAGGTTAGCACCTATTAAAACATATCATTTTGTAAGGTAGGCCTTGCCTATCTTGACTTTTTAGCAATAAAAGGTAGTTTGCTACCTTTTGAAAGATAGATTTCGGCCAGCCAGCGCCGAACAGAATTGAGGTAATATAATGCAAGCTTCTGTAGAGACGACTCAAGGACTAGAACGCCGTCTGACTATCACCGTACCAGGTGAAAACTTCGATAAAGAATTAGACAGCCGTTTACGTCAACTAGCAAGAACACAGCGTATCGACGGTTTCCGTCCTGGTAAAGTACCTGCGAAAGTAATCAAGAAGCGTTTTGGTGCCGCTGTTTCTAACGAAGTTGCTGGCGAGCTGATGCAGCGTAATTTCTTTGAAGCTATTATGGCTGAAAAACTAAACCCAGCGGGCGCTCCAGCGTTAACGCCAAACGAGCGTAAAGAAGGTGAAGATTTCACTTTCGTAGCGACTTTTGAAGTTTACCCAGAAGTAACGCTAGCGGATTTTGCGGAGCTAGAAGTTGAGAAAAAAGTAGCTTCAGTAACCGATGCAGACCTAGATAACATGCTAGTGACGCTACAAAAGCAACACGCTAAATGGGTTGAAGTAGACACAGCTGCTGATGACGAAAACCAAGTAACTATCGACTTCGTTGGCTCTATCGACGGTGAAGAGTTTGATGGCGGTAAAGCAGAAGGCTTCAAACTAGCAATCGGCTCTGGCCGCATGATCCCAGGCTTTGAAGAAGGCGTTAAAGGTAAAAAAGCAGGCGAGTCATTTGAAATCGATGTGACTTTCCCTGAAGAATACCACGCTGAAAACCTAAAAGGTAAAGCGGCTAAATTTGCCATCACTGTATCTAAAGTTGAAGCGCTAGAGCTACCAGAAGTAAACGAAGAGTTCGTGAAGAAGTTTGGTGTTGCTAGCGGCGACCTAGAAGAGCTAAAAGCTGAAGTTAAGAAAAACATGACGCGTGAGCTTGAGCAAACACTGAAAAACACAGTGAAAGAGCAAGTACTTGATGCAGTTGTAAATGCAAACGACATCGAAGTGCCAAAAGCGTTAGTAGCAAGTGAAGTAAACGTACTTCGTCAGCAAGCAATGCAGCGTTTTGGTGGTCAAATTGACCCTAAAAATATGCCTGAACTACCTGCTGAATTGTTCGAAGAACAAGCTGTTCGTCGCGTAAAAGTTGGTCTATTACTAGGTGAAGTGATTCGTTCTAACGAGCTAAAAGTTGACGAAGCGCGTGTAGACGCTATTATCGAAAATGCAGCATCTGCTTATGAAGATCCAGCTGAAGTAGTGGCTTACTACAAAGGCAACAAAGAAGCACTGCAAAACATTCAAAACGTAGCATTAGAAGAGCAAGCGGTTGACTTCGTTCTAGAAAAAGCGAAAGTGGTGGAAAAAGAAGCAACTTTCGACGAAGTAATGAATAAAGCAGCGGCAAACGCATAATAGATTTGACATCTAGTCTAATCTAATCATTATAATGGCTCGTGTGACTGTTCACCCGAGCCATTTTTGTTTAAGGATAATCATCTATGTCGAGAGGCTTTGATAATATGTTTGATACGCCAAGTAACGCACTTGTCCCTATGGTCATAGAGCAAACAGCCAAAGGTGAGCGCTCTTTTGATATTTATTCTCGCTTGCTAAAAGAACGAGTGATTTTTCTAACCGGTCCGGTTGAAGATCATATGGCGAATTTGGTGGTGGCTCAATTACTGTTTCTTGAATCAGAAAACCCTGACAAAGATATCTTCCTTTATATTAATTCACCAGGTGGCTCAATCAGTGCGGGTATGTCTATTTACGACACCATGCAGTTTATCAAGCCTGACGTTAGTACTGTTTGTATGGGGATGGCTGCCAGTATGGGCGCGTTCTTACTTGCAGGTGGTGCAGCGGGTAAGCGTCATGTGCTACCTAACGCTAAGGTAATGATTCACCAACCATTAGGTGGATTCCAAGGCCAAGCGTCAGATATCGAAATCCATGCTCAAGAGATTATTCGCATCAAGCGTAAAATGAATGAATTATTAGCTGAGCACACCGGTCAAGAATACGATGTGATTGCACGTGATACTGACCGTGATAACTTCATGACGGCTCAGCAAGCAGTAGACTATGGGTTAGTGGACTCCATTCTGCAGCGTCGAGACTAAATCAAGACGATGCCTCATGACTAAGTCAAGACTAAGTCATGATTAAGCATTTACCCGGTAAATGATTTAAACTGAGAGCAAGAACTACAGCTCGAACAGTAATAGCGTTCAAAGCAGGCTTTGAACAGAAACATGCAAAAGCCAAAGGTGAGGTTAACGAATGACAGATAAGCGTAAAGGTGAGGGAGATAGCGGTAAGCTGTTGTATTGTTCTTTCTGTGGCAAAAGCCAACATGAAGTTAGAAAGCTTATTGCCGGCCCTTCCGTTTATATCTGTGATGAGTGTGTTGAGCTTTGTAACGATATTATTCGTGAAGAAATCAAAGAAATCGCTCCAAAACAGGAAGGTGATCGCTTACCGACTCCCCATGAGATCAGAGCACACCTAGATGATTACGTTATCGGCCAAGAGCACGCTAAAAAAGTGCTTTCAGTAGCCGTTTATAACCATTACAAGCGCTTAAGAAATGCCGATAAGATTGCCGATGGTGTTGAGTTAGGTAAGAGTAATATTCTGCTTATTGGCCCAACCGGTAGTGGTAAAACGCTATTGGCTGAAACCTTAGCACGCTTACTGGATGTGCCGTTTACCATGGCTGATGCAACCACCTTAACCGAAGCGGGTTATGTGGGTGAAGACGTCGAGAACATTATTCAAAAACTACTGCAAAAATGTGACTATGATGTAGAGAAGGCGCAGCGCGGTATTGTTTACATTGATGAAATCGACAAGATTTCACGTAAATCGGATAACCCTTCAATTACCCGTGATGTATCGGGAGAAGGCGTACAGCAAGCATTACTGAAACTCATTGAAGGTACGGTTGCCTCTGTGCCTCCGCAAGGTGGACGTAAGCATCCACAACAAGAATTCTTGCAAGTAGATACCAGCAAAATTCTATTCATCTGTGGTGGTGCGTTTGCTGGCTTAGACAAGGTAATCGAACAACGCGTTCACACCGGTACCGGAATTGGTTTTGGTGCTCAGGTGAAGTCGAAAGACAACAAAGCAAGTTTGTCTGAAATCTTCACTAAAACCGAGCCTGAAGATCTGGTTAAGTACGGTCTGATCCCTGAGTTTATCGGGCGTTTACCTGTAGTGGCGACACTGGCAGAGCTAGATGCTGATGCGCTAATCCAAATTCTTAAAGAGCCCAAAAATGCGCTAACAAAGCAATATGCGGCGTTGTTTGAGTTGGAAGATGTCGAACTAGAGTTTAGAGACGATGCGTTGCGCGCCATTGCTGCTAAGGCGATGGAGCGTAAGACAGGGGCTCGTGGTTTGCGCTCAATTGTAGAGCAGGTGCTACTGGATACTATGTATGACCTGCCTTCAGTGAATGATGTGAGTAAAGTAGTGATTGATGAAACCGTTATTAAAGGGGAATCTGATCCTATTCTTATTTATCAAAGTAATGATAGTAAGGCGGCATCAGCTGACTAAAACTGATGAATAAATAATCAGTTATTACCAGTTATTAAGGGGCCTTCGGCCCCTTTTTTACTTTTTTGCAAATTTACTTCATATGCCATTGAATATCTTGCTATTGCCCCAATATACTCAGAATAAGATGGCCCAGTATTCGAAAAAGAGAGGACATAATGAGTTTAGAGCGTAGTTCGCGCATAGAGATCCCTGTCTTACCCCTAAGGGATGTAGTGGTATATCCACATATGGTCATCCCGCTTTTTGTTGGCCGCGAAAAATCCATCTCTTGTTTAGAAGCGGCGATGGATCAAGACAAGCAAGTGCTATTGGTGGCTCAGCGTGATGCGACCAAAGATGATCCTGATACCACAGACATGTTTGAAGTGGGTACTATCGCTAACATTTTACAGCTGCTTAAACTACCTGATGGCACTGTCAAAGTGCTGGTTGAAGGTAGCCGTCGCGCCAAGCTGGAGTGTTTCCTTGATAAGGAAGACTATTTTGTCGGCGAAGTCACTGAGCTGACCACAGACACCATAGATGAGCGTGAAGAAGAAGTATTAATTCGCAGTGCCATCAGCCAGTTTGAAGGCTATGTCAAACTGAACAAGAAAATTCCGCCTGAGGTAATGACGTCGGTCAGTGCTATCGATGATGCCGATCGCCTTGCTGATACCATGGCGGCGCATATGCCATTGAAGCTTGACGACAAGCAAACCGTACTTGAAATTTCACAAGTGCCGGAGCGTTTAGAATACTTGATGGCCATGATGGAGTCTGAAATTGACCTCCTTCAGGTAGAGAAAAAAATTCGCAGCCGCGTTAAAAAGCAAATGGAGAAGAGCCAGCGCGAGTATTACCTTAATGAGCAAATGAAAGCGATCCAGAAAGAATTAGGTGAGCTTGATGACGCGCCCGATGAATTTGAAGCGCTTGCCAAAAAGGTTGATGAAGCAGGCATGACCGAGGAAGGTAAAGAAAAAACCTTAGCGGAATTGCAAAAGCTGAAAATGATGTCTCCGATGTCGGCAGAAGCGACCGTGGTACGCAGCTATATCGATTGGATGATAGGCGTACCTTGGAAAAAACGCTCTAAGGTGAAAAAAGACCTGGCCAAAGCGCAAGATATTCTCGACGCCGACCATTACGGATTAGAAAAGGTAAAAGAGCGGATCCTTGAATATTTGGCGGTGCAAAACCGCATCAATAAATTAAAAGGCCCAATTCTTTGCTTAGTCGGTCCTCCTGGTGTAGGTAAAACTTCTCTGGGACAGTCTATCGCAAAAGCCACAGGACGAAAGTATGTGCGTATGGCGTTAGGTGGTGTGCGCGATGAGGCTGAAATTCGAGGCCATCGTCGGACTTACATTGGCTCTATGCCGGGTAAATTGATTCAAAAAATGTCCAAGGTTGGGGTTAAAAACCCACTGTTTTTGCTCGATGAAATCGACAAAATGGCGTCAGATATGCGCGGTGATCCTGCTTCTGCATTATTGGAAGTACTCGACCCTGAGCAAAATAACAGCTTTAACGATCACTACCTTGAAGTGGATTATGACCTGTCGGATGTGATGTTTGTGGCAACCTCAAACTCGATGAACATTCCGGGTCCTTTGCTTGATCGTATGGAAGTCATTCGTCTATCGGGTTATACCGAAGATGAGAAGCTCAATATTGCTAAGCAGCATCTGCTTGATAAGCAAATTAAGCGTAACGGTTTAAGACCGGATGAAATAGTCGTCGAGGACTCGGCGATTATTGGCATCATTCGCTACTATACCCGTGAAGCTGGCGTACGTAGTCTTGAGCGAGAGATTTCTAAGCTTTGCCGTAAAGCAGTGAAAAAAATCTTGCTTAATAAAGACATTAAGTCGGTCACCATTAACATGGAGAACCTTAAGGAATACTTAGGGGTACAGAAATGTGATTATGGTAAAGCAGAAGAGAACAACCAAATAGGCCAAGTTACCGGTCTCGCTTGGACCGAAGTTGGCGGTGATCTATTGACCATCGAAACATCGGCTGTACCGGGTAAGGGTAAACTTATTCATACCGGCTCTTTGGGTGATGTGATGCAAGAGTCGATTCAAGCAGCAATGACAGTGGTTCGCGCTCGTGCTGAAAAGTTACGCATCAACCCAGACTTTTACGAGAAACGTGACATTCACGTTCATGTACCTGAAGGTGCGACACCAAAAGATGGTCCAAGTGCCGGTATTGCCATGTGTACTGCCCTAGTTTCATCTTTGACGGGCAACCCAGTCAAAGCGAATGTAGCCATGACCGGGGAGATTACTTTACGTGGTGAAGTCTTGCCAATCGGCGGCTTAAAAGAGAAGTTATTAGCGGCATTACGTGGTGGAATTAAAACCGTTCTTATTCCTCATGAAAACGTGCGTGATTTGGAAGAAATTCCAGAAAACGTAACTCGTGAGCTAGAAATTATACCGGTTCGCTGGATTGATGAGGTGCTCGCGGTTGCACTTCAAGAGCACCCAGAAAAATTTCAAGTGGTGAGTTAACGCAATTGCTATCGAAAAAACTTGATGATCCGCAAAGTTAGCGGGTTACAGGGGGAAATTTGCTTGCCAGCCACCCTAGGCTGGCAGTAGATTTAACCAGATTGATATTTTGCTTTACCAATTCTGATGACGGGCCAAGTGTCAAATTCTCAATATTGATGGGGTTAGTAGTGACTAACTAAGTTGGTCAACCCAGATTAAGTATAAGAACTATAGGGGACAAAATAGTGAATAAAGCTCAACTTATCGACAAAGTAGCTGATGGTGCAGATCTTTCTAAAGCAGCTGCGGGACGTGCTTTAGATGCATTCGTAGATGCTGTAACAGAGAGTTTAAAAGCCGGTGACCAAGTTGCCTTAATTGGTTTTGGAACTTTTGCAGTAAAAGAGCGCAGCGCGCGTACTGGTCGTAACCCACAAACAGGCGCAACCATTGAAATTGCTGCGGCTAATGTACCAGGCTTTAAAGCTGGTAAAGCGCTGAAAGACGCTTGTAACTAATCAAAGAGTTTGCAGACCTGCAGGCTGAAACTTGATACACTTGGGCATCAGTGCTCAAGAGCAGATACTCTGGCGCATCTTTGACTGATGCGCTTTTTTTATTTAGGTTTTGTCCAGGGAATTAAGAGAGAAGTACAGCATGTTGGATAAATTTCGCGAAGGTGCGCAGGGCCCCGCGGCAAAGATTATTTTAGGGGTAGTGATCCTATCATTTGCATTAGCAGGTGTTGGTGGTTACCTAGGCTCAAGCACAGAAGAGCCAGCAGCCGTTGTCAACGGTGAAGATATTTCACGCCAAGAGTTAGAAACCGCATATCAGCAAGAGAGAAGCAGAGTTGAGCAGCAATATGGTGAGTCATTTGCCGCTATCGCTGCAGACCCTTCGTTTGCTCAGCAACTGCGTAGCAACGCTTTACAGAAACTGGTTAGCGAGCGTTTAACCGATCAAGCCATTGATGAGTTAGGTTTACGTGTTAGCGATGAGCAAATCAAAAACTCGATCCGCTCTATGCCAGAATTTCAACGTGACGGAAAATTTGATAACGATACTTATCTAGCCGTACTGCGTCAGTCAGGCATTCAAGCTGAGCAGTTCCCAGAAATGTTGCGCCAAGACATGACTCGTCGTCAATTACTGCAAGCTTATTTAAGCAGTGAGATCAGCTTACCGAGTGAAGCATTGCAAATTTATCGTTTGCAAGCGCAGCAACGTGAAGTGCGACAGCTAAATATTGCGGTCACTCCTTTCTTAGACAAGGTGAGTGTCAGTGAGCAAGAGCTTGATGAATACTATCAAGAGAATAAAGACGCATTTCAGCATCCTGAGCAGGTTAACCTTGAGTATGTGTTACTGGATAAAGCTGCATTAAGCGAAGGCATTACTTTAGAGGAAGGCGCGGTTGCCGCTTACTACGAAGCGAACCAAGCTAATTACAAAGCACCTGAAAAACGTCGTGTGGCGCATATCCTCGTTGATATTAATCAAGACGACGCTGAACAAGCCGCTCAAGATCTATTAGCGAAAGTACAAGCTGGTGATGACTTTGCTGAGCTTGCTAAAAACTTCTCTAGTGACACCTTTAGTGGTGAAAATGGCGGTGAGCTAGATTGGTTTGAACAAGGTGTGATGGATCCTGACTTTGAAGCTGCCGCATTTGCGCTAGAGCAAGTAGGTGATACTTCTGAAGTGGTTAAAAGTGAGTTTGGTTACCATATTATCAAACTACTTGAAGTTGAAGCCGACGCTGCTGCACCGTTAGCAGACGTTGAAGACAAAATTGCCGCAACCCTAAAGCATGACCAAGCGATGGAAGTGTTTTATGACAAGTTGCAAAAGTTAAGTGAAACAGCATTTGAAGTGCCAGATAGCTTAACCGAAGCAGCTGATGCAGCGGGCCTAAAAGTCCAACAAACGGGCTTATTTAGTCGTGCCACGGCTGAAGGTGAATTTGCGGAGCAAGTTGTATTAGCGCAAGCATTTAGTGAATCATTACGTGAAGAACAACTCAACTCGGAAGTCATTGAATTGACTCCTGAGAAAGTGATGGTAATTCGTGTTACTGATTATAAGCCGCAACAGGTAAAAACCTTAGACGAGGTTAAACCTGAGCTTGAGCTTCGCCTTCAACGTGAAAAAGCCTTAACTGCTGCAAATGATTACGCAGATGCATTAATGGCTAAATTAGCGCAAGGTGTCGACGTGACTGCTGAACTTGAAGAAGCACAACTGAGCTTCACAGAGTTAACCACAGTTAGCCGTATGGATCCGGGTGCTAGCCCAGAAGTTGCACGAACAGTGTTTACCCTAGCTAAACCGAAAGAGAACGAGATTGTGCGCTCTAAGGTGACGCTAATGAATGGGGATGTGTCGATTGTTGAGCTTCATAAAGTAATTGAAGTTGCCGCTGACACAGTGCCAAGTGACACGGAAACGAGTCAGTTAAGCCAGTTCATTCAAAACACTCAGGCAGATACTTCTTATCAAGCTCTGCTAAAATTACTGCAAGCTCGCGCCGAGATTAGCTATCCTAAAGCGGAATAACTCGGCTTGAAATAGCGCTAGGCAGATATATTATTAAGGGTAGCGCTGCTACCCTTTTTTATTGAGGTGAAATTTTGCTTAAAACCATCCTGATTTGTATTGTTTCGTTGGCGGTTATCTTGTTTGGCTCAGCCGCTTTTGTTGCCTATTATGACTTTAGTGGTGAGCCACAGGTGGTCGATACCCAGATATATGGAAAATGGAAAAGCGAAGACAAGCCTTATGGAGATTATGAATACTTCGAATTTACCCCGGAAGGCTATACCTTTGAAAACCGCTTTCATCCTGCTAGCTACGAAACAGACGGCAAAATGGTGACTATCACTAAACGTGGTGAAACCTTAACCTTTAAAGTGATCAACGATAGTTTGATCGAGCGCGAAGTGCCAAGATTAAAACGGATCCGCTATAACCGTGTAGAATAGGTATAGGTAAGCTTGCCTTGAATCAATCGGCTTTCCATTCGGCTTAGAGTTATTTTCTAAACTTCACTTGCTGGTTCATTAGCAGTCGTTGGGTGATGGTATGTTGAGGGTTGTCCAGCACTGCAGCTGTTTCACCTGCTTCAACAATTTGCCCTTCATGCATGACGATGATGTTATCACTGATGTGTCGCACTATGCCTAGGTTATGGGCAACCATGATAAAACTAATTTTTTGTTGGCGTTGAACATCCAAGATCAAATTAATGATTTGCGAGCGTACCGATACGTCTAAGGTAGCGAGCACTTCGTCAGCGACAATTATCTTGGGTTTTAAGATTAATGCCCGTGCTAGGGCAACACGTTGTTTTTGCCCACCCGAGAGCATGCGAGGATAAAATTGAGCATGCTCAGGCAATAAACCAACGAGACGCAACGCATCACTGACACGCTCATCCATTTCTTGCTCGGATAATTCGGTGTTAAGAAGTAGTGGGGAGCGCAGAATACGCCCCACTTGAGACCGTGGGTTAAGTGAGGTGCTGGGATCTTGAAAAATCATCCTAATTTGCCGACAGCGCTGTTGATGGTCTTTATTAGCGATGTTAACGCCATCGATACAAATACTGCCTGAGCTCGGCGTGATCACGCCCGTGAGCGCCTTGGCTAAGCTACTTTTACCTGAGCCACTTTCACCTACGATAGCCAAGGTTTTGCCTTGCTCGAGTTCAAAGCTAACCGAGGAAAAAGCGGTAATATGCTTGCGCGAAAATAAGCCATGATGTTGCACATAGCTTTTACTTAGCTTGTTGACACTCAATACTATCATGCGCTCTTATCTTCCTTAATTTCAAGGGGAAAGTGGCAGTTGAACATATGTCCTTTAATCCGAGTTGAGTGTGGTTTTTGCACACAAGTTTTTTGTGCATTGGGACACCTAGGCCCTAATCGGCAGCCGATGGGGAGATGCACTAACGGCGGTATACTGCCGGGCAGAGCATATAAATGGCTCTTGTGGGCAAGGTTACTTTCAAAATCGGGAATGGCTTGAAGTAGAGCGTTGGTGTAGGGGTGACGTGGATGATTCACGACTTGATCTCGAGTGCCTGATTCCACCGTTTGACCACAGTACATCACGGTCAGCGAGTCTGATAAATTCGCAACACTTTCAATATCATGGCTAATGAACAAAATACTGGTGTTGTTCACTTTATTCAGTTTATGCAACAGCTTCAAAATTTGAATTTGGGTGGTTGATTCCATTGCCGTCGTTGGTTCATCGGCAATCAATAAGCGCGGGTTTTTTGCTATCGCCATCGCTATCATGATTTTCTGGCATACCCCTTCTGATAGCTCATGTGGATAGCTACGCAGCACGCTTACAGGATCTTTGATACCTACCTTATGTAGTAGGGTTATGGCCCGCTTTTTACGCCACTGAAAGCGTTGCCAGAAACCTCCCTCAAAGGTACGAGAGGGGATTGCTTCCTCGATTTGCTCGGCAATTTCTTGGCTGGGATCGAGATGACTGCTGGGCTCTTGAAAAATCATCGCTATGTCATTGGCCATGACTTTACGACGTTCGCTGGGCGTTAAGTTGAGCAGGTCAATATCGCCCAATCGCATCCGATCTGCTTGTACTATCCAGCCGTCTTTTTTGATCCCTAAAATGGCTTTTGCCACTAAGCTTTTTCCCGAGCCTGACTCTCCCACTAAACCTTGGATCTCGCCCTCAACCATGGTTAGGTTAACGCGCTCTACCACCTTAATCCGGCCTTGTGACGAATCCAATTCAATGGTCAGGTTGCGAATATCAAGTATTGCCATTAATCCATCCCCTTAATGATGGCCTGACGCAGCCCTTCACCGACAATGTTGATGATCAAGATAGTGAGTAAGATTGCTAGGCCTGGTAGGGTGACCGTCCAAGGCGCTAAGAAAACAAGCTCCATGGTATCGGATAACATGGTGCCCCATTCAGGTAAGGGACGCTGTGCTCCTAGCCCTAGAAAACCCAAGGCGGTAATGTCCAAAATCGCTGAAGTCATGGCTCTGGTCGTTTGACTAACAAAGGTTTCTACTATATTGGGTAAAATACCGTATCTCAGTACGCGAAGTGGCGTCGCTCCATCGAGGCGTAATGCAATAATGTATTCCTTGTTTAATTCGTCATGTACAGAGCGATAAACAGCACGTGTAAACAGCGGCAACAGGGCTAAAAATACAGCCAGCAAGGTGTTGAAGTAGCCGGGGCCTAATACCGAAATGATGATAATCGCCAACAGGAGCGACGGAATAGACAGCAAAGTATCCAGAAAGTGATGCAATATACTGGCTTGCATACCTCGGCTCATCCCACCTATGATGCCAATCGCCGAGCCAATTAACATGGCTAAAAAGACCGCAATGAGCGCCCCGCCAAAGGTAAGCTGGGCACCATAAATTAGTTGGGATAATAAATCTCGGCCTAAATCGTCCGTACCAAAGAAGAAATGCACCTCGCCTTGTTCAAACCAAGAAGGCGGGTTAAGTAGCGCACCTACATCTTGATGATCAAGGGGATAGGGGGCTATCCAGGGACCGATTAAGGCCAGCAGTCCAATAAATATCAATGCCCACAGGGCAACCATACCTATGGTGTTTTGCTGATAAATATACCAACTGTGGGCAAGCGGTGAGCGTATGGTCTCTTCCCTGAAAACGTCATGATTTGCCATAGAGCTCATCTCTTTTAAGTGGATTAATTAGCAAATGCAGTAAATCGGTTGCCATGTTTGCAAGCAAAACAAAAGCCGCGATAAATAGCATCCCACCTTGGATCGCACTGTGATCTTCTAAATAAATACTGTTGACCATCCAAGGCCCTATTCCAGGCCAAGAAAAAACCGTCTCCGTGATCATCGCTGTCGTTAAAACGCGGCCAAACTGCAAACCTAGACTAGGAATCACCGCGGGCAGGGCATTACGTAAACCATGACGCTTAATGATCTGAAAGGTATTAAGGCCTTTAGCTTGAGCGGCTTTGATGTAATTTTTGTCCATTTCCTCACCAATGGAAGCGCGAACTTGGCGGATCACTTCGGTGGTTGGTAAGGTGGCTAACACCAGCGTAGGCAGAGCAAGGTGCTGCAGACTATCTAAAAACGCTTCATATTTATAGGGTTGGCTTGATAGTAAGGTATCAATGAGATTAAATCCCGTGACGACAGGAATTTCATAAAGCAACCCCATGCGCCCTGAAACAGGTAGCCAGCCTAAATGCAAAGAAAAAAACATCATCAGCAACATGGCGAACCAAAAAGCAGGAATAGATACGCCGACTAAGGTGACGGTCATAATGCCGTAATCCGTTGCTCCTCCGCGGCTTAAACCAGCCAAAATACCTAAGGGCACCCCGATCAATAATGACACGATAAATGCCATTAAGCACAACTCTAAGGTGGCAGGGAATATGGTTAAAATATCCTGTAATACGGGATTGCCAGAGGCTTGTGAAACCCCAAAATTTCCAGATAGCATCGCCATTAAATAGCGTTGGTAGTCACCTAATACATTGCTCGTATTTACAAAGTCGGTGATAACTTGGCGTTGTAATAGAAATGCAACCACGCTCAGCAAGAACAGCGTAATCACTAACACATTTAAACGTCGGATAATATAAATTAGCATGGATTAATCTCGATAAGCCTGTGAGAAGTTAACGCCGCCAAAAGGCGTTGACTTCAAGCCATGGACATCGCGGCGATAAGCTTGCAATTGCAGCGAATGGGCCAATGGTAGCAAGGGTAAACGATCACGTAACTTAGCTTGAATCTCTCGATAAATTCGGATCCTAGGCACCATTCGATTTTGTTTCACAGCTTGGTCGATTAAGGCGTCAAGTTTTGCTGAACACCAACGGCTTGTATTGGTGTGATTCGCTATTGCATTACAACTGTATTGAGGGCGAAAGAAATTATCCGGATCCGTTGTCACGGCGCTCCAACCACTCACCAGCGTGTCGTATTCACCCTTAACAATACTGCTTTGCAGGTGGTGTGGCTCCAGTACCACTATCTTGGCGTTAACCCCTATTTTTTGTAGGTCGCGCTGAATAAATTCCGCCGTTTTAAATGAATTAGGGTTATATGGCTCAGGATTAGAAGAAGTGTAAATGGTGATAGATAACGGTAGTTTAAGCCCACTTTCTTGTAATAGTTTACGGGCCAGTTTAGGTGAATAGGCGTAATCATCTAGATAGGGGTTGTAAGCCCAAGAAGTAGGTGGAAGTAGACCATGAGAGGCGACGCCCGTATTAAAGTAAACGGCCTTCAAAATGGTTTGTCTGTCGATAGCCGCAGCTAAGGCCTTGCGGACTTTGGCATTGTTAAAGGGCGGTTTATCGTGATTGAATGCCCAGTACGATACCTTATAGCCTGTTTCAACATTCATTAATAAATCTGGATGCTCACTGATAACATTAGCCTGACTGGCAGCGGGATAGGCCATGGCGTCACATTCTCCGGTGATCAGCTTAGCGAGCCTTAAGGTTGGGCTTGTTGTAATATCAAACACCAATTGTGGCATACGTGCGCCGCCTTCCCAATATTCCCAGTGACGCTCAAAACGGATTAAATTATCGGGCAGATACTGTTTAAATTGATATGGCCCGGTGCCTATTGGCAGATGATCAAGCTGATTAAAATCGCCATGTTGTTGCAAATGCTCGCCGTATTCCGCCGACAGGATCACGGCAAATTCGGTCGCAAGGTTAGCCAATAAAGAGGTGTCGGGACGATGAAGCTCAAACTCAACCTTATAGGGGGCAATTTTTTTAACACTTTTAATAAGCTGGCTAAATTGGGTATTGTTGAAAAAGGGATAAACTCCGCCCGACGCACTGTGGAACGGATGGGTGGGGTGGATAATGCGACGAAAACTAAACACTACATCATCGGCATTGAATGTGCGCTTAGGTGTGAAATAGTCGGTTTTGTGAAACGTTACTCCACGGCGAAGCTCAAATTGATAACGTAAGCCATCGCGGCTGACATGCCATTTTCTCGCTAACCCCGATGTGATCGCTTGGGTATTGGGGTCTAATCGAACCAAGGTGTTATAAAGCTGACTGGAGATATCTAAACTGTCACCGGTTTGACTCAGCTGAGGATTGAAGCTTGTTGGATTACCACTGGAACAATAAACCAAGCCTGTATTAAGCACTTGGCTTTCCTTCATGCAACTGGCCAGCATAGGTAAGCTGAAAAGTAAGGCAAATAATCGGATCATAGACTTCATGTCAAAGGTAGCTTTAGGTTGCATAATGTAACATGGCCCTAGCATCAGGCCCAAGTGGACACTGATGTAACGTTACGTATTAATAGCATATTTTTTTAGTAAGCCCCTTAGTTGATGATAGCTTATCCCTAAGGCTATGGCGGCTTGGCGTTGGTTATATTGTGCGTGTTTCAACGCTTGTGAAATTAGATCTACCTCAAATTTTTCACTTAATGCCTTAAAATCAATAGGAAAATTGTAGTCTTTTTGGTCGCTTATCGATTCATGGGTTACGTTAGGCTGCCACTCAGAGGCAAAGGGATCGAAAATCAGCTGTTTAACCGGGGCGTTGATATCCGTTTGCCGATAGATACTGCGCTCAACGACATTTTTTAGTTCGCGCACATTGCCTGGCCATTGATACTGTTGCAATGCCTTAATAGCAGTGCTGCTAAAGCCCGCGAAAAAGTCTCGTCTTAATTCCTGACAGATTTTTATAGCAAAGTATTCAGCCAGTAAAGGAATGTCTTCAATGCGATGACGCAATGGCGGTAAGGTGATCACATCAAAGGCAAGGCGGTCGAGTAAATCAAAACGAAATCGACCTTGTTTCGCGAGGGAGGGAAGATCTTCATTGGTGGCACAGATTAGTCGCACATCCGCTTGTATGGCTTGCGAGCCGCCAACACGTTCAAAAGTGCCATATTCAATCACTCTAAGTAACTTTTCTTGTACTAGCATAGGCGCTGTGGCCAGTTCATCGAGGAACAAGGTGCCTGTGTCTGCACGCTCAAAGCGACCTTGATGGCGTTTGGCTGCGCCGGTGAATGCCCCGCTTTCATGGCCAAATAATTCAGAATCCAGCAAGTTGTCGTTTAATGCGGCGCAGTTTAGTGATACGTAAGGCTTGTCCCAGCGTTTTGAAAGATAGTGCAGGCGTGCCGCGATTAGCTCTTTGCCTGTTCCTCGCTCACCGACAACCAGCACAGGTTTATCAAGCTTGGCGACCTGTGAAACCTGCTCAAGCACTAAACCAAAAGCGTCGGACTCACCGATTAAATTCTCTGATTTCATTATATTGGTCAAAATTACTAATAGTTGGTTAAATATACCAAGTGAGTTAGAGGTTTGCCAAGGTGTTATTTTGTTTTCTTTTTAATATCAGTTGGTTATTTGTCTTTGAAATGTTGGCACAGCCATTGCTATAACTAAGCCAGTAGCTTGCAATGCAATCGAGCAAGTTATTACTTAACATAGAATATTTGGAGGATTTATGGGTGTTTTTTCAAGAATTGCAGACATTATCAATGCCAACGTGACATCGATATTAGATAAAGCCGAAGATCCAGCAAAAATGATCCGTTTGATCATTCAAGAGATGGAAGACACCTTGGTTGAGGTTCGCTCTACTTCGGCTCGCGTGTTAGCGGAAAAGAAAGATTTGGGGCGTAAAATTGCGCGTATCGAAGCAACCCAACAAGACTGGCAAGACAAGGCTGAATTGGCGCTGCGCAAAGAGCGTGAAGATTTAGCCAAAGCCGCCTTGCTTGAGAAGCAAAAACTCAATGAGTTAAAAGATTCGTTGAACGAAGAGTTAGCCGCCAATGATGAAGCCTTGACTCGACTATCAGGCGAAATTACGCAATTAGAGCAAAAGCTACTTGAAACGCGTGCTAAGCAAAAAAGCATCGAACTACGTCATCGTGCTGCCAATGGTCGTTTAGATGTTAAAAAACAATTGGACGGTCAGAAAATGGCGCGAACCATGGAGCGATTTGACCAGTTTGAGCGTCGTATTGATGAACTAAATAGCAAAGCTGATGCCTATGATATAGGTGGTAAACCTGAGTTAAAAGATGAGTTTGCAGAGCTGCAAGCTGATGATGAAATCAGCAAACAGTTAGCTGAGCTGAAAAAGAAAATCAATAACGCATAAGCAAAGTGGATCTATAGGGGGTATTTATGTCGGGTTTTATGGTTTTTCCCATTATCGTTTTTCTGGTTGTGGTCGCACCTTTGTGGTTAATTCTTCATTATCGCAGTAAAAAGCAATTGGGCGAGGGGCTTTCTGTGCAAGAAACCGCACAATTAAACGAACTGGTTGAGCGAGCTGAAAAATTACAAAAGCGGGTGCGTACACTGGAATCCATCTTGGATGTTGAAGCACCAAATTGGAGGAATCAAGAATGAGTCAACCCACTAAATACCTCTATCGAGACGCTAAAGCTGGCAAAGTGGCCGGAGTGTGTAAAGGCTTAGCTGACTACTTCAATATGGAAGTGTGGCTAGTCAGGATCATCGTCATCAGTGCTTTCTTGTTTAGTTTTCCGTTAGCGGCGTTAGGTTATGGCGCTGCATGGTTAATGCTGGATAAGAAACCCGAGACGCCAATACAGACTGATTTTGAGCAACAACCAACATCAGCCCATATCCATGTGAAGAGCAAGGTGTGGCAAAGGGGGGAGCTACCAAAACAAGCCCTAGCAGAAGTTTCTAATATCTTAGATAGGCTGGAAGGGAAGATAAATCATATAGAAAAAGTAGTGACATCGGCTTCATTTAAAGTAAACCGAGAAATTAACCGCTTATAACATCGTCAGTTAAGACCAAGTGGCCGTCATGCCCTTGGTCTATTTTCATAAGAGTCCATTATATATGGTATCCAAAGCAACATTTTCAAATTTGCAACGTAGCGCGAAGGATTTAGTTAATCGCAGTTTAGACCGGCACGTACGTTTAGCCGTTACGGGATTGAGCCGTTCAGGGAAAACGGCCTTTATTACCGCGCTGGTGGATCATTTATTACAAGGACCTGTACATCATCAATTACCGCTGTGGTCTGTGGCGCGAGAAGGCCGTTTCTTAGGGGCTAAAAAAGTGCCTCAGGCGCACTTTCATATTCCCAGTTTTAAGTTTGAGCAAAATATTAAATCCCTTCGCGCCGACACGCCCTCGTGGCCAGTACCGACCGCTGGGGTGAGTGAAATTCGCCTGAAGATAAAGTATCGACCAGATTCTTTACTGTGGCGTAATATCAGTCAAACCGCGGAGCTGACCTTAGATATTATCGATTATCCTGGCGAGTGGCTGCTTGATTTGCCTTTACTGCAAATGACGTATGAGCAGTGGAGTGAACAAATGGCGCAAACCTTGACTCAGCCTGGGCGCGCCGAGCTTGCTAAGAATTGGCTCAACCTAGGGGCACAGCTTGAGCTCCATGGCGCCTATGATGAGCTACAAATTGCACAAATTAGCCAAGCCTATACGGATTACTTGCATCAGTGTAAGGCGCAATTAGGTTTGCATCATATTCAGCCAGGCCGATTTGTTTTGCCTGGCGAGCTAGAAGGTGCACCCTTACTGGCTTTTTTTCCTTATGTCTGGGGTGAGCTCAATGGGCAAGGACAAGAGGACAAAGACAGTGCGTTCAACATGCTTAAAGCGCGATTTGAACAATATAAAGAACATGTGGTTAAACGCTTTTATCAGCAGCATTTTGTTCATTTCGATCGGCAAATTGTGTTGTTAGATTGTTTAACACCGCTGAATGCGGGCAGGCAGAGCTTTGAAGATATGCAAATGGCGATTGAGCAAATCATGCAAAGTTTTCAATATGGCCAATCGGGTTTATTAAGGCGTTTATTTGCGCCTAAAATTGATCGTATCGTCTTTGCGGCCAGTAAGGCGGATCATGTCACCCCTGATCAACACGAAAACTTACTTGCTTTGGTCGATAAAATCATCGTGAACGGCCAAAGAGAAGTCGCCTTTTCAGGCATTGAAAGTCATTGTATTGCCCTTGCCGCGGTAAAAAGTACCCAAGCCGGTAAAGTGGATTATCAAGGTAAGCCCCATGCCGCCCTGACGGGGCGACAGTTGGATACGTCTGAAATGATTAGTTTGTATCCAGGGGAAGTGCCGGCCGATTTACCGCAAGCTAAATTTTGGCAAGAGCAAGGCTTTGATTTTACAAACTTTGCTCCCCCTGTCGTGGCAAGCAACTTACCACTACCTCATATTCGCATGGATTTAGCCATCGAGCATTTATTAGGGGACAAATTGTTATGACAGAATCACCCAAAATTGCACCCAAAAAAGTGTTTAATGCCCCCGATGAGGCGCAGCAAAACACGACAATTAAATCAGCGCAACTATTTGCAGCCGATGAGTTCGTACCAGATGAAGAGCAAGAGAGCGCTGAGAGTTTACTTGATGCCGCGCTTTCCCCGGCGCGGCCAAATTGGTGGTTACGGATAGGTTTGTTTGGTGTTTCTGCCGGGGTCACCTGGGAAACAGTGACTTGGTTACAAGCTACTGTGCTTAATAATCCGCTGTTAGGCATGTTTTACAGCCTAGTCTGTATCTGTTTAGTGGTTGCTTTGCTCAAATTTTTGTGGAGTGAGGTCAGTAAACTCAATCGACTTAGGCTAAATAAAAAGTTACAAAACCAAGCGCAGTTATTAGATCAGCATGCCAACGACGGCGCATATCAATACTGTCAGCAGTTAGCTAAGGTGAGCCGGCAGCTCGATAGTCTGGGGTATCAAAACTGGCAGGCGCAATTAAGTGACAGCCATAATAATCAAGAGGTGTTGGATTTATATCGCCACCAGGTTTTAGCCACACAGGATCAACGGGCCAAGTCCGCGGTAACAAAATGGTCGGGTGAGGCCGCTTTGTTGGTTGCTATTAGCCCGTTAGCCTTAGTCGATATGCTGATTATATTATGGCGCAATACTAAGATGATTGAGGCCGTTGCCAATATTTATGGCATTGAGCTGGGCTACTTAAGTCGATTGAAACTGTTTAAGTTAGTGCTTAGCAATATGATTTATGCCGCCGGCGCGGAAGTCGCCACCGATTTAGGCTCTGACATGCTAGGGGCAGAAATGGCGGGCTTAGTCTCGGCCAGAGCCGCCCAAGGCGTTGCGGCTGGTTTGCTGACTGCGCGGCTCGGTTTTAAAGCCATGCAAATTTGTCGTCCCTTGCCTTGGCAAGACAATGAAAGGCCTAAAGCAAAGGAAGTAAGAATGTCGCTAATCGCTAAGTTAAAGTCTGTTATCAAAGGATAATGAATGAAACCGTTGAGTCAGCTACGTTGTCAGGCCTGCCAAGGTGATATGCATGCCATGGCCGAATCGCAACAACAGTCATTAATGGAGCAATTGCCTGATTGGCAAAGGCAAAGCGAGCAAGGCGGCCAACGCCTTGTTCGGGTGTTTCGCTTTAATACTTATCCTGAGGCGGCGAACTTCACCGCACAATTAGCTGAGTTAGCCGAGCAAGTTCAGCATCATCCCATGATCACTTTAGAATGGGGCAAGGTCACCGTGGTGTGGTGGACTCACAGTTTAGGAGCGTTGCATTTAAACGATTTCATCATGGCCGCACAAACGGATTTACTCTACCAAGGCAATCATATCTAGAAGCTGATTTTCTAGCTCATGACCACATTTTTGCGTCTAGTATTAAACAAGACGCAAATAATGGGTGAGGCAGATCATGAAATTAGCAAGCTTGAATGATGGCTCTCGCTACGGCCGTTTGGTCGTGGTTAGCCAAGATTTACGCAGAGCTAAATTTGTTGGGATTTTAGCGCCTAATTTGCCTGCCGCTTTAGATGACTGGGACAGCGTCTCACCTCTGCTACACATGATTTATCATGAATTAAATCAAGGTCCTATCGCGGGCTCATTTGAGTTGATGTTGAGTCAGTGTATTGCTCCGTTATCCTATGCTTTTGAGCATTATTTAGCGCTTAATTACCGTCCGTATATTGAGTTACTCAATGCAGCTTGTCAGCACCAGCATAAGCCTGATCCCTTGCCTGTGGTGGCGTTAGCGAGTGGTCAGCAGTGCAGTGCGACCGCTGAAATAAGTTTATCTGAGTCCGTTCCTTTGGACTTTTCAGTCTTTTTGTCGGCTATTTGTGGTCCTATTGCTCGTTATTCTCAGCTTGATCAGTGTGAGCAAAGCATACGTTTATTGGCTTTGCATAATCAAATCTACAGTCCGCAGCACCTAATGGCAGAGCTTAATTTAGGCTGGGGGATTAACCACAGTTTTTATCAGTTGGTTAGCGCCCCTATTTTAGTCACCCCTGAAGAGTTGGGCGAGGCTTGGCAAGCTAATATGATGAATTTGCCGGTGATCACTAAATTAAACGGTAAACCCTTCGCGGCACTGAATCCTTGGCAAGACTCCCATAGTGATTTTGCTGCCATTTTGATGCAATTAACGCAGCATCGCTCATTATCTGCTGGTGCGATGTTAAGTATTGGCCCAATCATGAACCAAGTTCAGTTAAGTGGCCCTGCCAACCTTTGGAGTAAAGCGCAGCAAACAAAAGAGCAGGGGGAATTTATAGGGTTAAGCTTGGGTGATACGCTTGAAATCTATGTACAAGATGATGCCGGCAGAAACCTTTTCGGTCGAATCAAGACGATGGTCAAGGCTGCTGTAAGCTAATCGAATTAATACGCTTGTAAGGTAATCGAGTCATCCTATTTTGTACAAAAGTCTGGCGTTGCCTCCTCGTTCGCTAACTGCTGTCATCGTTTTTTTATTTATTATGCCTAAACAAACGGTTATGATTCCTTTTTTAAGCTTAGGGCGGTGCCATTGGTTAAGCGGATTCGCCAAATATTTATTTTTTCGTTGCTGCTCGTTTTTCTAGCTGCAAGTTTACTTGTGAGCTTAGATTGGTATGTCTCTTATATGGCTAGGGATCGTGTGTATACCGATGTTAATGCCATCCCCCACCGCCCCGTTGCCTTAATGTTGGGCACCAGCAAATACATAGGAAAGCGCATCAACCCCTTTTACCCGCCAAGGTTAAATGGTGCTTATGCTTTGTTTGAAAATAATAAAGTACAAGCCATTATAGTTAGTGGTGATAATGCGACACGCTATTATAACGAGCCACAGACGATGGAAAACGATCTGGTCCGGGCCGGCGTGCCAAGGCGCTATGTGGTGAAAGACTATGCTGGATTTCGCACCTTAGATTCGGTGATCCGTGCAAAACGCATTTTTGGTCAAGATGCATTGACCATAGTGAGTCAAGGGTTCCATTGTGAGCGGGCTATTTATATTGCTCGGTCGATAGATATCGATGCACTGTGTTTAAGTGCAGATAATGCCACCGGCCTTGCCGCGGTAAGAATTCGTCTGAGGGAAGTGTTGGCTCGTGCCAAGGCGGTGCTTGATATTAATGTATTAAATAAACAGCCCAAGTTTTTGGGTCAACAAGAAGTTGTCATTCTTAAGGCTCCTCCACCGAGAAGCCCCTATCAAAACCCATAGGGTCTGTTGATCTTTTGAGCTGGTTTTTGCAGCGATTTGTTGGGTATTTATACAAAACGTTCGTTGTGGCCAGCACCTTTGTGGCATAGTGAACTACGCGAAAAGGCGCTAACGCAGTAGAAATGACCAACAAACGCTGTCCTACGGATTCGGCTAAAGCCCTTCGGGCGTAAGCATTCTACCCGTCGTTGAGCAGTATTTGCTTAGAATGCTAAGCTATACACTGCTCGCCTTGCTCAAAACGCTTTTAGACAGGGTGTCCCCTCTCGAACAAAAATTAACCACCAAAGATCAACAGACCCTAGGCTCAAGTACCAAATAAATTGCCATGCAGGCGCAAGGCGTGGCCATCGGTCATGCCGGATATATAATCTGCAATTTCGCGATAGCCCGAATGCCCATGCTCGGTTGCAGCTTGCCAGCGGGCTTTGGTGTCATTGGGTAACAGACGTTTAGGATCACCGGCAAAGGCTTCAAATAGCTCCATAACCACTTGTTGGCCGCGGTATTCCATTATCTGCAACTCGGTTTTACTGATCACATAATTAAACACAAATTGTTTTAGCACATTGAGTACTTGCTCCATGTCTGGCGTCAGCAGGGCGTGATATTGCAGTAATGGCTCATCAAAACGTATTTCTACGGGCTGGATGTGTACCGAAGTGATTAATGCGTTGACCAAGGCTCCAATGGCATCTTTGCGTTGGTAGTGATGATCTGAAAACAGTTTATCGGTCAGATTATTAATGTCTTTAGATAGCCAAAAACCATCGATGTCGGCTAATTTGCAAGCCACTTGCTCTTGCCATAGGCGCTTATTGACGATACCCATGGCAATGGCATCTTCGAGATCATGAATGCCATAAGCAAAGTCATCGGCTAATTCCATTAAGGAACAATCAAGGGATTTGTAGCGGGTTTTTTGATGGTTTTTTGGATCCTCATTAGGGCGCGTTAGGGATAAATGCTCGCGATCAGAATCGGATAACGGCATTAAGATCCAATCAAGAATATCTTTATCGTCATCATAAATGCCTTTGGCTGGGGCCCAATCACTGGCTTTTAATTGACGAAAGTTGACGGGAGGCTCGGGTGCTATGTCGCTTTTAACCTGACTAATAAGTGCGGGATATTTCAGTAATCCCAGTAAGGTGCGCCTCGCTAAGTTCATGCCATTTTCAGGGGTGTAGGGCTCAAGTTTACTCACAATACGCAACGTTTGACCGTTACCTTCAAACCCGCCGTGAGCGCGCATCATATAATTGAGCGCGACTTCGCCACCATGGCCATAAGGGGGATGGCCGATATCATGACTGAGACAAATTGCTTCGATTAAACTGGTGGAAGGCAATAAATGGGCTAATTCGGGTTGTTTTTGCTTTAGTTGAGCAACTATCCCTGTGCCGATTTGCGATACTTCAAGGGAGTGGGTTAAACGAGTTCGGTAAAAGTCATTGGCGCCGGTACTGAGCACTTGGGTTTTTGATTGTAAGCGGCGAAAAGCGGCGCTGTGCAAAATACGCGCTCGGTCTCGTTGATATGGACTGCGATGATCATTTAACCTTTGCTTGTTGGCTTCATTACCTAAGCGTTGTTGCCAATCAGTATTCAGAATGCTATTTGTCGTCATTGTTTTAACTCTAATGGGTTAAACGGCTCTCGTTATAACTTGTTCTCATCTTCACTGATTTCATCAAGAGTGAGCTCAAAACTGGGCAAAAAATGACTGATGAAATAAGCCATCTCGGGTGTTTTTCTGGTTTCAATACTGGCTTCAAGACGTCGCTTAGCTAAGGTAAATTCATGATTACCAGCACTTAACTCCTCAAGACATTTGATATAAGCGCATAACGTGTCAGCATCTTTTACCAAGGATTTGTATTCGTTATCCATTTGCTCGCTGTCGAGTAAAGGGATAAAGCCTTGACGCAGTTCTGGCGGCAACATATCAAGCAATTTTTGTTCGGCAAAGGACTCTATTTTTTTGTATTCCTTGGCAATATCGGGATTGAAGTATTTCACTGGCGTGGGTAAATCGCCTGTGATGACCTCGGAGGCATCATGATACAGTGCCAATAAAGCGGCCTCTGCTGGATTAATGTTACCGCCAAATAAGGTGTTTTTAATTAAAGCCAGTAAATGAGCCACCATGGCAACTTGCTGACTGTGCTCAGCCACGTTTTCTCGTTCAATATTGCGCATTAATGGCCAGCGCTGAATCAGTTTCATCCGTGCCATATGGGCATAAAAATGGCTCATTGTACTTTCACCTTTGATTGGCTATTAATGATAACAGGCCCAAGCTATAGGCCTTAGGTAAATACTAAACTATTGCTTTCACTATATGCTTTCAACTATTGCTTATAGTGCTCCAAGAAACGCGCCATTCGGCCGATGGCCGTTTCCAAATCCACTACATTGGGTAGAAATACCAAACGGAAATGATCCGGCTTATGCCAGTTAAATCCAGTTCCTTGCACCAGTAAGATTTTTTCTTTGAGCAGCAGATCTAGGGCGAATTGTTGATCATCCTTAATGTTAAACTTCTTTTGATCTAACTTAGGGAACAAGTACATGGCACCATCTGGCTTAGTACATGACACACCGGGAATATCATTAATGAGTCGCCATGCGGTTTCACGTTGCTCGTATAAGCGCCCTCCCGGTACGATTAATTCATTAATACTTTGATACCCGCCCAGGGCGGTTTGCACGGCATGCTGCATCGGCACGTTGGCACATAAACGCATCGAGGCCAACATATCTAAACCGGCAATATAGTCTTTGGCGTTGGATTTAGCGCCGCTTATCATCATCCAGCCAACTCGAAAACCGCATACACGATAGGCTTTAGACAAGCCGTTGAACGTGACAATGAGCAGATCATCGGCCAGTGTACAAAGCGGAATATGCTCGGCGTCATCGTAGATAATTTTGGAGTAAATCTCATCAGCAAAGATGATTAGATTATGCTCTCGAGCAATGTTTACAACCGCTTCAAGCAAGGCGCGGCTATAAACGGCGCCCGTTGGGTTATTGGGGTTGATCAGCACAATGGCTTTCGTGCGCGGTGTGATTTTTCGCTTAATATCGTCTAAATCAGGAAACCAGTTGGCTTGCTCATCACAGATATAATGTACCGGATGGCCGCCAGCTAGGGTAACGGCTGCGGTCCATAGCGGATAATCAGGAGAAGGCACAAGTAGCTCATCACCGTTATTAAGTAGCGCTTGCATGGCCATGACGATGAGCTCACTGACGCCGTTGCCCATGTAGATATCATCCACATCTACGCTGCGCATACCTTGTTGCTGGTAAAACTGCACGACGGCTTTACGGGCAGAAAATAAACCTTTAGAGTCGCAATAGCCTTGGCTTTGTGGCAGGTTTTGCAAGACATCCATGACAATTTCATCGGGCGCTTCAAAACCGAATGGAGCCGGGTTACCAATATTTAGCTTTAAAACTTTGTGACCTTCATCTTCCAGTCGTTTAGCATGTTTGAGGACAGGGCCTCGGATGTCGTAGCAAACGTTATCTAATTTTTGCGATTTATTGATTGAATTCATTGTTGAGCCGCTCTGTTGCGAAACCTGATGTGCTCAAACTACCTGATTCTAGTTGTAGAATAAACTGCTAAAGGCGTTAAATTAAAATGATTTTCAGGGGGGATTATCTAGCCAACTAGGGCATTGTTGAAGCTTTGCTCTAACGGCTTGGTATTTGTATTTGATTAGTGCTATTTGCTGCTAGTTTTTGAGCATAAACTCCAATAAGATTATTTTAATTCATCTAGTTTTAATTTAACGATAGGTTTTTTCAAGTGATAGAAATTAAGCACCTTAACACGCTCGTAGCGCTGCGCAGTTGTAATTCCTTGGTGGAAGCGGCCGAGCGTTTGTTTTTAACTCAATCAGCTTTATCTCATCAGATTAAAGATCTTGAAGCTAAATTAAATGCCAAGTTATTCATTCGCAAGACCCGCCCCATACGTTTTACGGTAGCAGGCCAGCGTTTATTAAATCTGGCTGATGAGATTTTACCTAGTATCGCTAGCGCAGAGCGGGACATTAGCCGCCTCAATTCCGGTGAAGCAGGGCGTTTGCATATGGCAATCGAATGCCATTCTTGCTTTCAGTGGCTTATGCCTGCAATCGACAAGTTCCGTGATAGTTGGCCTGAGGTTGAACTGGACTTGAGTAGTGGCTTTAGTTTTGCGCCCTTGCCAGCCCTAGCTAGGGGAGATCTCGATTTGGTGGTGACGTCAGATCCACAGGAAATGACCGGCATTTTGTATAAGCCGCTATTTAGCTATCAGCCCATGCTGGCGATTAGTCGTCATCATCCTTTGGCCAATAGTGCTTTTGTGTTGCCTGAAGACTTAGCCTCGGAAATACTCATTACCTATCCGGTAGAAACCGACCGCCTCGATATTTTTAATTTGTTCTTAGATCCAGCTGGTGTGTCGCCAGCAGGCATTCGACAAGCCGATATGACGATTATGATGCTTCAGCTAGTGGCCAGTGGCCGCGGTGTGGCGGCATTGCCTAATTGGGCATTGACCGAGTATTTAGAGCGTGATTATGTACTGGCTAAACCGCTAGGCGAGCAAGGCCTTTGGAGCACACTTTACGCAGCGGTGCGTGCTGAGCAGGCTGATTTGCCATTTATGAGCGATTTTTTATCCACTGCAATTAATTCAAGTTTTAATAACTTAAAGGGCATCAAACACGTAGTTAGCGCTTAACAGGGGTGAGGTCGCAATTATGGCTGTGCTCAATTGCTGTAAGCTGATGAGTTCGTTTTGCGCGAGCGCCAAAAGAGTTATTCAAATGGGGCTGCGTTGCTCTTTCGGTGCCATGAGAATAATTTAAAATAATTTATCTTCCACCAAGGTAATGCCATATAACTGGCATGTTGCTTTCTGAGGAACCGACACAGTAAGCGATAGGTTTTGGTATTGGCAATGTAGGCCGATTGTTTAGGGGCATTAGCCAAATGATGTTGCCAAAGTTGCTCAATATCGATGGTGGTGAGGTAACATCCATTGACTTGGGTGAGTGCGGGTAAAATTAACCACGGATAGGTGTTGGCGGTAATAAAGTGATCGCCTGTATTAAACAGCTGGACAAAAAACAATAATTGTTTGCTATCCCACTGACAAGCCAACAGGTAGGTGTTTGCCTCTTCATTAATCCAACTAGCGCAATGAGCAATATGCTGGTCCCGTTGGAAAACGAATTGGCCATCTTCAAAAAAATCATGGTTTTGTGCCCAACAGTTGATACTGTCAAAAGGGCTGGTAAGCGCTGACTCAGTTGGTAAAAAATACCGCTCAGGTTGTTGCAATAACGGCTTTAATAACGTCTGGTTTAAGATAAAAATCAGCGTGAAAACCGTTAAGCAGACAAATATAAAACAAATCAACATCCACATAGCAAAACCCCAGTCCAGTGGGACTCAATCCATTGAGTATTTGTTAAAGTGTAACCTGATTTAACAGAACCGCTATTTTGCTAAGTTTATGCTAAAGGCGGCTCACCACGAGCACACTAAGTGGCATGGTCTGTTTGTTGTGTTTCATATTCCTTAGGGGTCAGTGAAGATGCTGCCGTCAATAAAGGAATATGAAGTTCAGATGTTACCCCTCCAGACATGTTCTCTCGAATAACCAGTTTGCCTTTTTCGCCAAATAAACTATTTATCCGATTGCGAATATTATTCAGCGCAATACCGTTGCCTTTGGTATGGCTAATAGAAAATCCAACGCCATTATCTTTAATCGCAACGCAGAGTTGGTCATTGATTTTGGAAAACAGCACTTTAATTTCGCCCCCTTCTTGACGAGGCCCAATACCGTGCTTAACTGCGTTTTCAACTAAGGGTTGGATGAGTAAAGGCGGTAAATAAGTGTCATCGGGTAAATGTTCACTTAATTCAATGCTAAACTCTAGCCGTTCCGCTAAGCGAATTTTTTGAATAGAAAGATATGAACGAATAAAGGTGAGTTCATCACTGATATGTATCTTATCTTGGCGAGTCTTAGTTAAACTTTGTCTGAGTAAATCGGTTAAGTTCGTTAATAGCTGGCTGGCTATATCTGGTTGATGAAAAATCATCGCTTGAATATTGGCCAAGGTATTAAACAAGAAATGAGGCTCAATCTGACTTTGCAGCATTTTTAGTTGTGCCTCAACCAAGGCTTTTTCCTGATTTGCTTTTTGCAGCTGGGCTTCGCTGAGCTTGTGTTGGATCATCACGGTGCGATCGCGACTATGGAAGAAAAAAGTAGCCACTAACCCTATGGTGAGTGATATCACGGCCGCTTTATAGACTCGTTCATTTAAGAAGTTAGCCGAGGGCCCATAAAAGTTGATCAGAAACAAATAGGTGAGTAGGGCGCCTAAAGCCATGCCGACAGAGACAATAATTGAAGTTTTAAACACTCTTGATGCGAAAGGATAATAGGCATCAACTAAAATAGCGATGAAGATACAGGAAAGGCTAAAACCATGAGCAATGGATAGGCTTAATGTAAAATTAGTGCTTATCTCTGTAATATAGAGAATAATTGTGACGGTAAAAGCAAGGAGACTGGAGATAACGATATCGGTTATCACGCCTTTGACTCGTAACTTCCCTGTTTTATTGTCAAGTCTAAACGACATAGGCTGCGACCATTTGAATCAAAATTAATGACATGACTATCGTGAAAATAATAAGAAACCCGAAAAGTGATAATCAGTAGACAATATGTTCATATTATCAACTATTACATGGGAGCGACAGAGAAAAAACACCTCGAGTTAGTTTATTGCTCAGAGCTGTGAAAATGCTAATAAATAAGGCAAAAACTGGTTTTCCTTTGTGTTTTGAATCACAATCTTAGGAAAAAAATTATAGCAACAGAGCAGGGTCTGGCACTATTAGCCGAATCCCGCGTCGATATGGAAGCGACACAATACCAATGAGTTTTATACGTCTTTTTGTATTCATTGTTACATGGCTAATTACCTTGCCTGCATGGGCATCGTTTTATCAATGTGATTTTGGTGACAAGGTCGTATTCTCCAGCCAACCATGTGATCTGGATGTTGCGGAGCCTTCTTATGAGCAAGAGCGCAAAAAAACCCAAAAACGTAAAGATGCTAGCAGAGAATTTTTGACCGTCGGAGTTTTTCCAGGTTGGGGGAATTGGCAAAAGATCAAGGATGAACGCTTGGGTAGCTTCCGTGAAATTGAGCACATTCCAGAAGGTCAAAGCCAGTTTAACTTTAGCGACTTGCTTAATGAGCAGTGGCTGACTGCTTTGCCAAAGAGTATGCCCGCAGAGCGCTTTGCAACTTCTCTTAAAGACATTGTGAACAGTGTATGTGATGGCTCAATCAATGAACCTATCTACGCTGATGTTGAAAAAGGCGTCGGCGTAGCTTATGGCAAATATTATTGTGGTCGACGTCGAGGTACCGAGCAGGGCGTGATCGCATACTTTAAAGCGCTACGCGGAAAAGAAGCGATTTATTTGGTGACAAGGGAATGGCGGGTTGAACCGTTTGATGTCACGGCCATTTCCATTGAACGGTTAAAGCAGGATATTTTCCCCAATCCACAGGCGCTGAGCGATTTTAAAAAAGCCGCTCGTCAAACCGAGTTGTATCTAAAGCAACAAGCTTATATTTGTCCCGTTGGTGATTTTAGTAAACGCTGTCGGGGTTAATGGGGCATGAGCATCCCCTCTCAGCTGGAGGGGAAGTCTTACCGAGTCTGACCTTATTAGTCTTGATGATCGCTTAAATGTAAGTTAGCTGCAGCAAAAGCGGCCTTATTACGAACCGCTTCGGGCAGTGATTCATCTTGAGCAATTTCATCTAAGGTTTTAATGGCGCAGCCAATCGCCTTACTGACGTAACCGATGTCACCGCTGGCGATTTGATTTGCGGTAGATCGGGTTTTGTTTGATAGTTCCATTTCTGTTCCAATAGTAAATAAGGGCTAAACACTTAGTTGAAAGATATCACGATTTATTGTCGATATCAGGTTCCCTTTACGACTCATCTTTTATCAAATACGCCACTATATATGCGATTAACCGTGGCGATGATAGCAGCCGTGCTAGTTATGATTTAAGGTTTAATCACCAGCACGTCGATGTTGGCGTTTTCCACAACCTTTGCTGCTACCGAGCCTAGTACTGCCTTATTGAGCTTGGAGCGTTTATGACTCGGTATAATAATCAAATCAATGTCTTTAGCTTGGGCATATTTTAAGATGCGTTTATACGGCTTTCCCTGCTCTACATGTACACTTACCTGAATATCAGTTGGGATATGTTGCTTGGCAAATGATACTAATTGTGAGCGAGTGTCATTGGCCATGGCTGTAATCGCCGTTTCAGGAAAATACGATGCCACCATGGGCATGTTCATGCCCGGCAAGACCGAAATGAGCTGCAATTGAGCGTCATTTTGTCTTGCGTGCCAAATGGCACAGGCGATGGCTTTGTCACAAAAGCCAACCGCATTGAGATCTACCGGTATTAAAATATTCTTATACATCATCGCTCCTTATGCCACACTTGATTGGGCTTTACGGCGTCGCGTTTGGCCAAAGGCCAGTAATCCTAATAGCAGCAAAGCGGGAATATACATCCATTCTTTCGCAGGGCGATCAAGTGGGCGCTCAATACTTTCAATGACCCAATCAAAATCAATGCCCTCTTGTTGAGCTGGGCTGTCAAATTCAACAAAATCTACTACCAGCTCTTCTTGCTCTTGGCGTAGGTTTAAGCCTGTACTGGCAAGGCGAGCTGCGCCATCAATGGCTTTTTCATCAAAAGGCAAGCGAGCTATTTTACTGACTTGGTCACCATCTAAGGTTTCACCCGAAACCCGCATTTGTAATGGCTCACCAATAGGTAAATTGGCAATGACTTGCTCAATTTGAGCCGCAGGTACTTGCTCTGTTGGTGGATATAACTCATCCCACCAAAAACCAGGTCGGAACAAGGTAAACGCCACTAACAGGAGACCAAGCACTTCCCACCATTTAGTTTTAACCAGCCAAAACCCTTGAGTGGCAGCGGCGAAGGCCAGCATAGCAATGGTTGCACTGACAATGGTGCAAACTAAGTGCCAGATACTATCAATGCCGATTAGTAACAATTGAGTATTGAAAATAAACATGAAGGGTAAAATGGCGGTGCGGATATCATAGGTAAACCCTTGGATACCGGTGCGAATAGGATCAGACTTAGCGATTGCGGCAGCCGCAAAGGCGGCTAGGCCGACGGGGGGCGTATCATCCGCTAAAATGCCAAAGTAAAACACAAATAAATGCACCGCGATTAAAGGCACAATTAAACCCGCATTGGCACCCAAGGTGACGATAACGGGCGCCATTAATGTGGAAACAACTATATAGTTTGCTGTGGTTGGCAGGCCCATGCCCAAGATCAAACTAATGATGGCGGTAAATAATAAGATCAGGAAGAGGTTGCCGCCGGAAATAAATTCGACAAACTCGGTCATCACTAATCCTATGCCTGTGAGAGTGACGGTGCCAACCACCACGCCCGCGGCCGCCGTTGCAACCCCAATACCAATCATATTGCGTGAGCCATTGACTAAGCTTTGGAATAAATCGGTAAGGCCAAGCCAAGCGATGCGACGAAGCTGCGGCTGTTGTCGAAACAAGGCTTTAAGAGGGCGATGGGTGACCACGATGAAAATCATAAAAAGGGTCGCCCAAAATGCCGAAAGCCCCGGAGAGAAGCGCTCAACCACCAAACACCAAACCAGAGCAACTATGGGTAATAAATAATACAAACCTGAGACTAAGGTGGCACCAAGCGGCGGAATAACCACTTCTGCTTGGTTAGGATCATCTATCGCTAAATCTTCATTTCGCGCCGAAACATAGACCAGTCCAATATAGCTAGCGAGTGTGGCTATCGAAATGACGAAAGCGGCGCCGTCGCCAACCAGTTGCTTGGTCCAGACGATAAAGTAATAAACTACGGCTCCGATCCCTGTCACCATGAAAAGGCCCGTTAACAGTACAAATAAAAATTGCGAGGTAGTTAAAGAGTTGGGGCCTTCCAAGCCTTTCATATTGGCTTTGAGTGCTTCAAGGTGAACAATATAAATAAGGGCTATGTAAGAGATTAAAGCAGGCAAAATGGCATGCTTAATGACTTCAACATAAGGAATTCCCACATATTCCACCATTAAAAAGGCCGCCGCGCCCATAATTGGAGGCGTTAACTGACCATTGGTAGATGCCGCCACTTCAACAGCGCCGGCTTTTTCGGCTGGAAAGCCTACCCGTTTCATTAACGGAATGGTAAAGGTGCCTGTGGTCACTACATTGGCAATAGAGGAGCCAGAGACTAAGCCACTTAATCCTGATGCTACCACCGCGGCTTTTGCGGGGCCGCCACGAAGGTGTCCCAATAAGGAAAATGCGACCTTAATAAAGTAGTTTCCTGCGCCGGCTTTATCCAATAGCGCACCAAACAAAACAAACATAAACACAAAAGAGGTCGAAACGCCAAGGGCCACCCCGAACACGCCTTCCGTGGTTAACCATTGATGAGAGATGAGTTTATTTAAACTGGCCCCTTTGTGGGCAATGATATCGGGCATGTAAGGCCCAGCGAGGGCATAAGTTAAAAAGACCGCAGCCACTATCATAAGAGGTGGCCCTAAGGCGCGCCGCGTCGCCTCAAGCAGTAATAGCATGCCGATAACACCAACCGTAACATCTAATGTGGTAGGCGCACCTGAGCGGTTGGCAAGCTCTTCATAAAAAAGCAGTAAATAGGCAGCACTAAAGGCACCAAGTAAGGCAAATAACCAATCTTGCCAAGGTATGTATTGCCTTGGCGAGTGCTTTAATGCCGGATAGGCAGTAAAGGCAAGAAATATAGCAAACGCAAGATGAATGGCGCGCGCTTGGGTGTCGTTAAAAACCAACAAATCAAATACAAAAGGCAGAGGCGAGGCATACCAAAGCTGAAATAGTGCCCAAAGTAGTGGCACCAAGAGTAAAATAACGCCAGCACTCCCCACGGGCTGCCTAGCGCCAGTATCGGATTTTGCGAGCATTTCTTGTAATTCAAGATCGGTATCAGTGTGAGATGAGTTGTGCATCGTCTCCCCTAAAGCATTGGTAAAGCAAAGAAAAGAGGAGCATCTAGCGGTTCTAATTGATGCTCCTCTGGCAGGCAGGGGCAGGAATTATTTAATTAATCCTGCTTCTTTGTAATATTTAACTGCGCCATCATGAAGTGGTGCAGAAAGGGAATCTTGCACCATTTGAGATTTTTCTAAGTTGGTAAATGCAGGGTGTAAACGTTTGAACTGGTTAAAGTTTTCAAATACAGCTTTGACCACTTCATAAACAACTTTTTCTGATGTTTTAGTTGAACTCACAAAGGTTGCACCAACACCAAAGGTTTGGGTGTTTTGCTCACTGCCTTGATACATACCGCCTGGGATTTCAACTTTACGGTAGTAAGAGTTACCCGCCACTAACTGATCAATTTCAGGGCCAGCAACATTAACCAGCACGGTTTCACATGAGGTGGTTGCTTCTTTGATTGAACCATTTGGGTGACCAACTACATAAACAATGGCATCAATTTTATTGTCACAAAGGGCTTGTGATTGCTCTGCAGGTTTTAGCTCGGAAGTCAGTTTAAAATCTGCATTGGTCCAACCGTATGCGCCCATCACCAGTTCCATGGTGCTGCGTTGACCTGAGCCTGGGTTACCGATATTAACGCGCTTGCCTTTTAGGTCGCTAAAATTTTGAATATTGGCATCTTTTCTTGCCACAATCGTGAAAGGTTCAGCGTGCACCGAAAAAACCGAGCGTAGTTCACCGAAAGCGCCTGCCTCCTTGAACGGGCCTTCGCCTTTAAAAGCGTAATATTGTGAATCAGA
Source organism: Motilimonas thetidivivens (assembly GCF_046452435.1). Classification (NCBI taxonomy): domain Bacteria; kingdom Pseudomonadati; phylum Pseudomonadota; class Gammaproteobacteria; order Alteromonadales; genus Motilimonas; species Motilimonas thetidivivens. The sequence continues at coordinate 132,768 of NZ_JBKFDK010000002.1, read as the reverse complement.
TTGCGCTACACCCATGTCTAATTCACCCGAGCGGATCGTATTTAGGTTGTAAATAGAGCCGCCGGTACTTTCAACCGAACAACGAATACCGTGTTGGTCTTTATCTTTATTCACTAAACGACAAATCGCGCCCCCGGTAGGATAGTAAACTCCAGTTACCCCACCTGTGCCTATACTAATGAATTCTTGTGCACTGGCCGTGGGCATTGCCATGGCTAAACTTAAACCCGTTGCAGCGACTGCAAGTGATAACTTTTGTTTTAACGACATGTACCGTTCCTTTTGTATTTGTGTTGTGTGCAGGGAGTTTGCTGTCGAGTTGCTATAAAAGCGTCGACTTTTCTAAATTGTAGATAGTTATTATTTAATTATGATTATCATGCTATGTCGTAGGCAAACGTGAAGCGTGCTGGGGTGGCCAATGCTGATGTTTTCCAACCAGAGTCGCCCCTCAGGCGTCTTTTCGATGCCTAGAATAATCAATGATATAAGACTAATTTAGAGATCAGGACAAGCAAATGCAATTCACTCTCAGAAAAGCGTGATGTAGGTTATAAAATTGAAATTTATGCGTTTTTATTGTCGAGCATGGCTGTATCGCAAAAAAATTGGTGAAATATGCTGCAATAAACCATGTGGTTATTGTCCCGCACATGGAAAACATAATTAGACTTAGACCTGTACTTCTGTGCCAGAGTCGTTAGTATGGCGCCAAGCGATTGTCAGGAGGAATAAAGTGGCTGTTCATTGGTATCCCGGTCATATGCACAAAGCGCAACGTGAAATGCGTGAAGCTATGCCAAATATAGATTTAATTATAGAAGTATTGGATGCGCGCATTCCCTACAGCAGTGAAAACCCTGTCGTCACCGAAGTGCGAGGCGATAAGCCTTGTATCAAAATACTAAATAAATCCGATCTTGCCGATCCACAAGTAACTCAAGCTTGGCTTGATTATTACAATCAGCAAACCAATATCAAAGCGGTTGCCCTGACAACTCAAGAGCCAGAACAAGTGCGCGGGATTTTGGATTTATGCCGAGCTATGTTTCCAGAAAAAGATCAAGGTGTCGCCAACATTCGCGCAATGATCATGGGGATCCCGAACGTCGGCAAATCCACTACCATTAATATTCTCGCCGGCCGGATCATTGCAAAAACAGGCAATGAGCCTGCGGTAACCAAAGCGCAGCAAAGGATCAATTTAAAAAACGGTATTGTGCTCTCTGATACACCGGGCATATTGTGGCCAAAAGTAATGAACGACAATTCGAGTTATCGTTTGGCCGTGACCGGTGCAATTAAAGACACAGCAATGGAATATGAAGACGTTGCTTTTTTTGCTGCCGAATACTTACTTAACGCGTATCCGGAGCTAGTTAAAGGGCGCTATCAACTCGATGAGCTACCTGATTCTGAATTAGAATTGTTAGAAGCCATTGCGGCTAAACGAGGCGCTAAACGTGCTGGTGGCCGTGCTGATTTACACAAAGTCTCGGAAATTTTGCTGCATGAAATACGCTCTGCTGCTTTAGGGCGCATTAGCCTGGAAACCCCTGCTATGGTTGAGCAGGAAAAAGTGGTGGTTGCGCAACTGATGTTAGAGCGCGAAGAAAAACAGTCTCAGCGTAAGAAAACGAAAAAGCGCCGTCGTAACTAATCTGAGCGCTATATCGTATGAATATTGTGCAAAAATGCGGTGAATATGTCCCTATACTCGCTGCGTTTTCATTCTTGAAAACGAAGTTTTGCTACTTATTCATACGATATGCATTGGCAGGCTCCATTAACCAGAACTGAGATTAAGCCAGTTCTGCAAGAAGCTATACAAGTAGCTCTGCCAGTAGCTATTTGCACCAATAGGGTCGCTAATATCTCAAGTGATCATCGATTTACCTTTGATCACTCATCCGCTAACTCGCCTAATTCAATTGAAAGAAACGCTGAAACTGCAGAAGTTGATGCTGCGCTTGGCTGATGTCTGCCAAGCGAAATTGAACCTGACATCCCGGTGGTAATTGCGCTAAACGCCAGCATGCGCCTTGGCTTAAGTTTGCTATCTTAGCGTAGCCTCCTAACGTCTGACGATCATTAAGTAGTGCCACCGGCAAACCACTGGGGGGGACTTGAATGGCTCCCAGCGTAATGCCTTGAGAAATAATGCCTGAAAGTTCACTGGTTAAGGGCTGACCTGAAAAACTGGCAGCCATGCGATTACTGCTTTGCTCGATGCGGTAAGTCTGCTGTAAAAATAGCCTCTGATCGGCTTGATTGAATAAATGCCACTGCGGCCCTTTAAAGACGTCTAATCTAACCCAGCTTTTGGCGCTATATTGATAGCCTTGGCGATAAGCACTAGGGGGAGCTATTTTACCGACTTCAATGTCTTGTGCCGCTTTGGGATAAAACTCAATCACATCGCCGGCTTGCAAAGGCTTGCCTTGACCTAAACCGCCCACTTTATCACGCGCTACAGTGGCCACACTGCCTAAAACATCTTGCCCGACAAAGCCACCAGCAACCGCTAAATAGGCTCGCATTCCCGATTGGCAGCTTGCCATGCTGATGACATCACCTGCTTTAACCGCTATTGCTTGCCACATGGGCATTGGTTGCTGGTTTAGCTTGGCTTGCATATCGGCGCCGCATAGCGCCAAGGTTGTGCTTTGATTAAACTGCAAGGAAAGCTGGCCTAAGGTAATTTCAATCACAGCACTCTGAATGTGATTATTAACGAGATAGTTTGCCCAGCAAGCGGCAGGTAAATCCATTGGCCCACCTTGGCTAAACCCGATATGACCCTGACCAACACGGCCTAAATCTTGTATTTGGCTAAAGATACCGCCATGGATGACCTGAATACTCATCTCCAGTCTCCACCGAGCTTATCACTTAGCTGGCCACCGAGCTGTAAATACTCATCGCGGTTAATCGCGTTAAATTTGACTTGATCACCGACCTTTAAAAGGCATTGGTAGGCTTGGTCAAGCAGTGGCTGTGGACAAAAGCCGACTATATTCCAACCTCCTGGTGACGTATGCGGATAAATACCGGTTTGATTATCGGCAATGCCAACACTGCCGGCTGCAACTTGTTTTCTTGGCGTGGTTAACCTTGGTGTGGCAATAGCTTGGGCAACATCTCCTAGGTAGGGAAAACCTGGGCTAAAACCGATCGCATAAACGCGATATAAGGTGGTGCTATGGTGTTGGATAACTTGCTCTATGGTTAACTTGGCGCGATTGGCAATACGCTCTAAATCAGGCCCGGCATAATATACCGGTAACTCAACCAAGTTCGCTGTTGTTTGTGAGTGATTAAGTTGCTTAGCCGCAAGGTAGCTTTGGTGGATCATATGGTGCAGCTGATCAAAGTTGATCCGGTCAATATGGTACTCGATCATCACAGTGTTATAAGACGGTAGCACTTCTTTAAACAAGCCGAGCGGGCAGGTGCGACTGAGCTGATAGCAAAATCGTTGGATGGTATCTAAGGTGGTGGCATTGATACTGTGACCAAATGTGATCAGCAGGCTAGTTTCGTTGAGTTGATCAATTTGTAGCATATGCTGAAAACTATTGACCAAAACCAGAACGCATCTGGGCTAGTTTAGCAATGGCTGCAATCGCAGCCGGATTATCACCGTGCACGCATAAAGTATCGGCTTTGAGGGGCAATAATTTACCAGTGTTGGTAACAACACCTTGCTTGCTAAATAAAGACTCGGCTTGATTCAGCATATCATCAAGCGCGAGCTGAGCGCCTAATTGTGAGCGCGGCATTAATTCACCGTTATCGAGGTAGCGTCTGTCAGCAAAGGCTTCAAACCATAAAGGGAGATTAAAGGTGCAAGCTAATGTTACCCATTGCTCGGATTCGCTATTGGCTTGGATCATCAAGGCTAAATCCATGTTCAAATCGGCAATCCCTTGCATTAAGGCCGCCATAACGGCGCTGTCTTGCATCATGGCATGATAGAGCGCACCGTGGGGTTTAACATAACTGAGCTTAACTTGATTGGCTTGGCAGATTGCCCCAAGGGCGCCGACTTGATATTGCACCATGCTGGCAAGTTCGCTGGGTGCAATCTGCATGGCACGACGGCCAAACCCTTGCAAGTCGGGGTAGCCAGGATGGGCGCCAATAGTGACATTATATTGCTTAGCTAGCTTAACGGTTTGGTCCATGATGACGGGATCACTGGCATGAAAACCGCAAGCAATATTGGCCATATCAATGTGGGGCATAATGGCTTCATCACAGCCCATTTGCCATTGGCCAAAACTTTCTCCCATATCACAGTTGAGTTTCATCGTGTTCCTAATTAATTATGCAAGGTCAAACGGCTTGTCGCGGTATTGGCTACTGTCAATGCCATGCTCAGCCAGTAAACACTCAATAAAGGTGGCTGCACCCGGGCCGATTCGATTTTCATCTGGGATCACTAAGTGAGTCGCGCTAGTGCGGTTTTTACCTTGTTTTAAAGGCAAGGCGACTAATTCACCACGGGCCAATTCTTGATTGATAAAATGTGCAGGAAACCAAGCAAAGCCGATGCCTTGACTAACTAAGGCTAAGGCCTCATGAAAATTGCTTACGGTGAGGCGTTGCTCCGACTTAAGCCAACCCAAACGCTCATCGGGCTGGTTAGATGTGTCTTTGATAACCACCTGTAAATCTTGCATCAGCTCTTGTACATCTACCACTTCAGCTTGGCTTAGTGGGTGGTTTTTACTCACGCAGGGTAACAGATCAACATGCACTAAGGGTTGGCCGATGTAGCCTTTTGGCAGCATTCCCGCAATCACAATATCGGCGCGCTTTTTTTCGATGGCATCACTGGTGCCGGTAATAACCGAATCTAAGAGGGATACACGACAGCCACGGCTCTGAGGTAAAAACGCTTTCAATGCGCCATATAATTTTTGCCGAGGGTAAATGATCTCGGCATAGACAGTGATCTCTGGCTCCCAACCTTGGCTGAGGTTATCAGCCAGTAGCTCTAGCTCGAATGCACTTTGGGTGAGCAGTCGTGAGCGCCTTAGCATCACTTCACCTGCATTAGTAAGATACGCCTTACGGCCTTTCACCTCTAGCAGCGCGACCCCCATTTGGTGCTGCAGTTTACTCACAGCATGATTCAGTGATGACTGACTTTTATTGAGGGTTTCGGCCGCTTTACTGTAACCACCACAGTCCACTACGGCTTGCAATATTCGCCATTGCTCTAGGGTGGCCTTTAATCTTTTGTTGGTGGTGTCTGTCATTGCTTATCTTACTATCGAGGTAAATTATTGTGCATTGAGACTGCTGCCGTTGATGTCCAAGCTATCTGAGCCCATTAAGTATAGATAAGTTGGCATAATGTCAGCTGGACGTTTCAATAAACTGCTGTCTTCTGCTGGGTATGCCTTAGAGCGCATCGGTGTATGAGTTGCCCCCGGATTAATACAGTTAGCGCGCACATGGCTACCATCTAGCTCACTGGCTAAGGTTTGCATCATGCCTTCGGTGGCAAATTTAGAGATAGCATAAGCTCCCCAATAAGCACGTCCTTGGCGGCCCACTCCTGAGCTGGTGAAAATAATCGATGCTTGTGGCGCAGCCTTTAACACCGGCAGTAAATGCTTGGTCATCAAAAATTGCGATTTCACGTTTACCTGCATGACCTCATCCCAAGTATCTTGACCGATTTGATGAAACGGTCCTAATACACCTAAAGCGCCGGCGTTATGAACTAAGCCATCTAAATGACCAAATTGGCCCGCGATAGTTTCTGCCATGTCTTGATAATGCTGCTCAGTTGCTCCTTGTAAATCTAACGGGATTATTGCCGGTTGCGGTGCGCCAAGGGCTTCGATTTCATCATACACAGCTTCGAGCTTAGCCACGGTTTTGCCTAATAAAATAACTCGTGCGCCATGCTTTGCGTAAGTTAAAGCGATTTCTTTACCTATACCTGAGCCTGCGCCGGTCACTAAAATGGTTTTATTGGCAAGTAGGTCTTGTGGGGCTTGATAATCCAAGGGAGGTCTCCTGCAAAATTTTGTGCAAATTCTAACGTCTTTGGCTGGTTTTTGCTATGCTGGCGAGCAATTGCATGATGCGTATTATCAGCAATGCAAGATGCCTCATGGTGGGGCAGTTGATGCGCAGTTTACATAGGAGTTAACGATTGGATTTTTTATTTGAATACGGTTTGTTTTTTGCCAAGACCTTGACCTTTGTGGCAGCGATACTTGCCATCATAATTACCGCTTTTGCCTTGGCGACTAAGCAAAAAGGGCAAAAAGGGGAATTGCAAATCACCGACCTCTCGGAGCAAATCAGTGATAACAAGACGCACATCGAAGAGCAACTGCTGTCGGAGCAAGAATTAAAAGCCAAACACAAGGCTGAGAAAAAGGCCGCCAAAGAAGCGAAAAAAGCCGCCAAGAAAACCCCAGCTGAATCTGCTGAAGAAGTTAAGAATAAACTTTATGTAATTGACTTTAAAGGCAGCATTGATGCCAAAGAAGTCACTTCGTTACGCCAAGAAGTGACCGCGATTTTAGGGGTTGCCCAGCCCAATGATGAAGTGTTTGTGCGCCTTGAAAGTGGTGGCGGTATGGTGCATGGCTACGGCTTAGCGGCATCACAATTGCAGCGTTTACGTGATAAAGGCATTAATCTTACGGTGTCGGTAGACAAGGTGGCGGCCAGTGGTGGCTATATGATGGCGTGTGTGGCACCCAAAATTATCGCCGCACCGTTTGCCATTGTCGGCTCTATTGGCGTGATCGCGCAGATCCCAAACTTCAACCGTTTGCTAAAAAAGCACGATGTGGACTTTGAACAAATGACCGCAGGTGAGTTTAAACGTACCGTGACCATGTTTGGCGAAAATACCGAAAAGGGCAAAGAGAAATTCCAACAAGAATTGGAAGAAACCCATGTGTTGTTTAAAGATTTTGTCAGTAACAACCGCCCGCAATTAGACATCAATAAAGTCGCAACCGGTGAGCACTGGTATGGTAGCCAAGCTTTCGCTTTGAATTTAATCGATAAAATTCAAACCAGCGATGACTATTTACTGCAACAAAACGAAACTAAAAAAATCATTTCGGTGCGCTATGTCACCAAGAAAAAGCTGGCAGACAAAATTGCTCATGGTGCTTCCATGGCGTTAGAGCGTTGTTTAATGAAACTGTGGCAACAAGGTAAGGGGCCATTCTTAAATAGTTAAGTTGCTTGTCTTTGATAACAGCGTTAGGCCTAAAAAATAAAACCAAGCTTGATTATTATAAGCTTGGTTTTTTTATGCCTGCTGATTTAGTACAGCAAACTATAGAGCTTACGGCGGTAGACACTGGTGGCAGGATCACTGTTATGGGTGGTTAAAATATCCATAAAGGTTTGTTTCACTTTGCCATCCAGACTGTTCATATCTTGTTGTAATAATTTAAATAACAACTCCAGCCCTTCTTCTAAGCGATTCACTTGACTGTATTGGATGGCTAAATCATGACTTAGTTCGGGCGTTGGCTGCGTCTTCATTTGTGCTTCTAATGCACGAATTTCTGGGGTATCGGCAGCGGCTTTCGCCAGTTCAATTTGCGCAGTGACACTGTGATAAAGCTCATCTTGATCGATAAGCTTAATATGCTCGGTTAATGCTTGCGCTTCGGCGATGTGGCCTAATTCGATGTGGGCTTTAGCAAGTAATAGCTGAGCTGAGGCAAGCTCAGGTTTAAGGGTTAACACTTGCTTTAAGGTCGTGATGGCTTGCTCAAACGCTTGCTGGTGGATTTGCTGTTGCCCCTGTTGCAGTAAAAGCGCAGCCTCATCAGGCAAATGCTTTTGTAAAATACTGCGAATGTCCTGTTCACTTTGATTTCCTGCAAAGCCATCGCAAGGTTGGCCATTAATAAACATCGCGGTGGTTGGCAAGGCTTGAACACCGAATTGCATGGCAATCGTTTGGTCTTGTTCACAATTGATTTTGGCTAACACAAATTGGCCAGTAAATTCATGTGCTAGCTTTTCAAGAGTGGTGACCAATTCAAGGGACTCTTGATGACTGGGGGCCCAAAATGTGACCATCACGGGATGTTGCGTAGAGCCTTCTAAGATCTCAGCTTGAAAATTATCTAGAGAAATATCAACTATGTTTGATTGCATCTTGGTTTGCATCCGCTCGCGGCGCTCCTAACAGTTTTTTATATATACCCAAGTTACTTCAAGATGCTTGTTCAGCGAGAATTTGTAGGCTGTTAGGCGCGACGCTGATTTGAGACATAGTCATTCTACGTTGAAAATCAGCAACAAAGCATAACAGCCTACAAAACTCGCCCTTTGGGAGCCGTTCATTATGTCCATTTTGTCGTTAAAAAGACTCGAAAGGGAACGCCATTCCTTCGTCTTTTTGCCTAAAACTGAACAGAATGAGCGGCTCTGAATCCTGCATCTTGAAGTGTCTTGGGTATAGTGGGCACGAATGTAAAGAAATACAAGCAGGTAAAAGATCACAAAAGCAAGAAAGTGACTTAGATTAGGATTGTTTGATATTGCAAATGATATGGATTCGCAATAGCATTGCTGTTTTTGAGATAGCTATTTTGGCTAACTCGCATTTAAGAGTGTAAACAGGAGTGGACTATGAGTGAATCAGCTACCCAGCGTCCCTTGCTACAAGTACGAAACCTTGAGGTGGATTACTTAACGCAAGATGGTGCGTTTCAAGCGGTAAAAAAGGTGAGCTTTGATATCGGTGCCGGTGAGGTATTTGGTCTGGCTGGTGAGTCTGGGTGTGGTAAAAGTACCATCGCATTTGCGGTGACAAGATTGCATCGGCCACCTGCTTTAATCAGTGGCGGCGAAATTATTTTTGATGGTGTTGATGTTGTAAAGTTAACGGAAAAGCAATTACGAGATTTCCGCTGGACGCAAATTGCCATGGTGTTTCAAAGTGCCATGAACTCCCTTAATCCGGTGCTGCGCCTCGAAGAGCAGTTTTGTGATGTGATCATGACTCACACCCAAATGACACGTGAACAAGCCATCGATCGCGCAGAGAAATTACTCGATATCGTAAAAATCCCTCGAGAGCGCTTACGTGATTATCCCCATCAATTCAGTGGCGGGATGCGCCAGCGCTTGGTTATTGCCATCTGCTTAGCCTTGAATGCAAAACTGATTGTAATGGATGAGCCGACTACGGCCCTTGATGTCGTGGTGCAACGTGAGATTTTGCAGCAGATTTATCACCTCAAGGAAGAGTTTGGTTTTTCTATTTTATTTATTACCCATGACTTGAGCCTAATGACCCAGTTTTGCGATCGCATTGGCGTGATGTATCAGGGGGAGTTAGTAGAAGTCAACGAATCCCAACAAATACGCCATCATCCGCAGCATCCTTATACCCAAAAACTTTGGTCCGCTTTTCCTTCTATCCATGAAGGTCGAAAACATTATCAACCCACCACTGGCTTTACCCCAGAAGTAATTCAATTATAAGGAGCTTATGATGACAGATACCTATACCCCTATTTTAGAATTACGTAATGTGGTGAAAGATTTCACCACCGGCGGTGGATTTGCTAAAACCGATGTGTTTCGTGCATTAAATGATGTGTCATTTTCTATCCACAAAGGTCGTGCGCTGGCGCTGGTGGGGGAATCCGGTTGTGGTAAAAGTACTTGTGCTCGGTTAATCACAAAGATCTACGAGCCGACCGAGGGTGAAATTTTATTTCGCGGTCAAGATATCACCCAAATTAAGGCTCGACAGGAAGTGTTAAATTATCGCAAAAGCGTGCAAATGATCTTCCAAGACCCGTTTGGCTCCCTCAATCCTACCCATACCATTTACCATCATTTAGCTAGGCCCTTGCTGCTCCATCGAATGTGTGAAAATGACAAAACCAAATTACGCGAGCGGGTTTGTGAGTTGTTGGAAATGGTTGAATTACCCGCCTTAACGGCCGACAAATACCCGCATGAATTAAGTGGTGGTCAACGTCAGCGTGTTAATATGGCCAAAACCTTAGCGGTGGGAGCGGATCTGGTGCTAGCGGATGAGCCCACTTCAATGTTGGACGTTTCCATTCGTATCGGAGTATTAGATTTGATGCAAAGGATGAAAAAAGAGTTCAATTTGGGCTTTTTATACATCACTCATGATCTTGCTACCGCTCACTATATCGCCGAAGAAACGGCCGTGATGTACAAAGGCCAAATTGTGGAATGGGGGGATACCACCGAAGTCATAAATAATCCGCAGCACCCTTACACTCAATTGCTGATATCTGCTGTGCCCGATCCCGATGTGCGGTTTGCTGATGTGATTAAAGGGGATGAAGATTACTCTGGCCATGCACAAAAAATCAGAGAAATAAGTAGCGCTAAAGTGGATCAGGTGAAGCGAGTGAACCACAATCATTATGTACGGCTTTTGGCGGGGTAATTGACGATGGCCACATTTTCACTCGAACTATGGCAGACCTTATCAGCCCAAGGGCAACATTATTTGCGCCAAGGTGATAGTCGCCAAGCTGAAATTTTTTACAAGCTGGCATTAACCGAAGCGCAAAAGCTGATTGATGATCTCTCGCTGGCGGCTGATTATGAGCACACGGCGCGGCTTTATATGACAGCTTGTCATAACTTAGTTAACACCTGTAAGCAGCAAGGTGACATAGAGAATGAGCATTATTATTTGCAACTAGCTCATGCGCAGCTGCAGCAGTTTGCTGATAAGGATGCCATATCAGAGCTAACTAGGGTGACCAGCTTGAAGATGTTAGACGTAACCTTGGTCGGATTGCTTGAGTTTCACCAGCAACATCAAGGAGCGCATTGGCAGTTGCTATCCAATGCCTTAGTGGATGAGCATGTGGCTTATATGGATAAGCATCAACATAAAAATCTTGAGCCCAATTGTGAACATTGCCAAGGCTGTCAGCACCACCCCAGCAATGCGACTTTTCATTAGTACAAAGCCCTATCTAGGGCTTTAATGTTTCAAATTAAGCACTTTTTTTTACTTTTAATTTAGACGTTGTGCCAAATTGACCTGCTATACCTAAGGATATGTAAATGAAAGGGATAGCCTTGATGAAGCTGTTGAACAATATATCTGTCGCCGCCAAACTCGCCATTGCACCTGTTGTTCTTGGTCTTATTCTAGTTTTAGTGACTTTTGTTGGAGTCAATGCCCTTGCTAAAGTGCGTGAAAACATGCACAAAATCACCTTTGATCTCGCACCCGATTCCGCCCTTTCAACCGATATAACAGAAAACTTATATCGGCTTCGTATAACAGTTAAAAATTACATTAAAAGTGGTAATGACAGTCTTGCGGGTAAATTTAATCAAGATGCCGACATCTGGGACAGCTCTTTAGAACAAGCTTATAAATCGATTCAAAATCCAGAGCGGATTGCCATGCTCGATGGCATTAAACAAGACAAGGCGATTTATTTGGCCGCGTTTAATGATCAAGTGGTCCCCAATCAAAAGAAACGCAATACGCTAGTTAACAATATTCTTAATGTTAAGGGACCTGAGATTGAACGTGCACTTAGCCAAGTAATGAAATCTGCACAAGCCGACGGTGATATTGTGGCGGCAGTGGAGGCGGGTACCGCGGTACGAAATTTATTACTTGGCCGTTTGTATGTGGCGAAGTTTCTAGTGGAGAATAAACCGGAACAAGTTGAGCGATTTAAAGCAGAGTTGACTAATGCGCGCAGTAACATGGATTCCTTGTTAAGTGAGTTGCAAAATCCAGCTCGAAGAGCTTTAACGGAGCAAGCGAAAAAAGACATAGACGTTTATATAAAGAGTGCAAATGAAGTGGCTGACTATATCTTTGCCCGTAATAAAGGCATTGCGATATTAGATAGCACTGGGCCTCATGTCGCCGAGTTACTCAACCAGTTAACCGAGTCTATCACGGCCTCCATGGAGCAAGCCTCGAATGAGGCAGATGAAACAGCCGCATCCTCGGAATCTATGTTGATTACGGTCGCGGTCGCTGCCTTGATCTTAGGTTTATTGATCGCTTTTGTTATCTCAAGCGCTTTGATTGCCAGTTTAAGAACTTTAAATGCTGTGTTTGCTGACATCGCCCAAGGCGAAGGCGATTTAACTAAGCGTATTCCCGTGCAAGGTAAAGATGAACTGTCACAACTGGCTGCTAGTTTTAATCAGTTCGCGCAAAAAATTCAAACCTCGGTATCTGAGGTCAGTGAATCGACCGAGCAATTATTGAGTGCTGCTGCGGAATTAACCAGTAAAGCGAGGGCCACTCAAGATGATGTCCAAGAGCAGCAATCCCAAGCACATCTGGCCGCCTCAGCCATGACAGAAATGTCAGCAAGCGCCGTTGAGGTGAGCAGTAGTGCAACCAAGGCGACTGAGTTGTCAGCTAACGCAATGAATACTGCAAATCAAGGCCGGGAAGTCGTGGTTAATTCTGTATCTAGCATGTCTGGTTTATCTAAACAAATCATAGACTCATCAAATATCGTGTCTGAATTGCAAAAAGACAGCGAGCAAATTGGCACAGTCCTTGAGGTGATCAGAAGTATTGCCGAGCAAACCAATTTACTTGCCTTAAATGCGGCGATTGAAGCGGCGCGGGCGGGTGAACAAGGACGTGGTTTTGCCGTCGTGGCAGATGAGGTTCGCTCTTTGGCGTCACGCACGCAAGACTCAACGCAAGAAATTCAAAGTATAATTCAAACCTTACAACAAGGCTCGGAGCGAGCATACAAAGCCATGCAGGAGAGCTGTGATAGTGCCCAAGATACGGTTGACTTGGTGCAATCCGCTGAGCAATCACTGCTTTCGATTACGGATTTCATTAGTGAAATAAATTCTGCTATTGAACACATTTCCGATGCTGCGGGTCAACAGGCTACGGTCGCGGATGAAATCAGTCAAAATGTTAACATGGTGTCTGATATTTCGAGTCGAACCTATAGCCAAACCGAAGAGACATCGCATTCTGCTGAGCTACTAAATCAGTTAGGTCAGCGCTTAGCCACAAATATTGGACAATTTAAAATTCACTAAATCAAGCACCTTAACCTGAGGTTTAATTCTAGGTTAAGGTGTTTCGTTCAGCCTTTCTAATCGCTGTGGTGGAGCAGGGTGAGAAGATAAGTAATCGTAAATCTTGGTTTCCTGATCTTGCTGCTGTCCGATGCTAATACCGTGTGACTGATAAAGTTTGTTAAGTGCGCTAGCTAAAGCCGTTGTGGGGAGCTGATGCTTTTGCAAAAAGGCGATAGCATAATCATCGGCTTCACGCTCAAATTCGCGAGAGTAACCCTGCTCTAACAAATAGGCAGGAATGGCCGTCACCGTTGACGAGGCGCCCGCCGCATCACCGGTTACCATCATGTATAAGAATAAAATCAATGAGCTTCTGATCATCTGTTGTAAGCCATGTTTATGATCAACATGCCCTAACTCGTGGCCTAAAATAGCCAGTAATTCTTGATCATTGGTCAGCTCTATAATGGCATCAGTAAAGACTAGGGTGCCATTTGGCAAAGCGAAGGCGTTGGGTCCTAGCGCTTCACTATGGCGGATCAGGACTTGATGATGAGGCTTTAAATAAGGTTGAAACAGTTTATGAACGGCGTCTTGCTTTTCTTGGCTTAGGCTTGAAGGTTCAAACAAAGAGCCTTCGACCCACTCTAAGCTTTGATTGCCGATAAGTGAGCTTGTTTGTTCGGGGAGTGCTTCGGCTATCCAATAGGTGGTTGCAGGGATCCCCCATTTAGCAAACGCGATAACAAATGCCACTGTTAGCACTAGGCTTGGGATTATGTAACGAAAGCGACTTTCAAATTTATGTAAATTCAGGCTAAAACTGGGTTGAGCTTGTTTTACTTTATCGACGGCATCACTGTCTGTCGATTCAAAACTACTGCCATCAGGGAAGTAGATCCAGCGGTTGCCACTGCCAATTCTGGCCGGAATGCGTAACTGGGTGAGGTCAAAATAAAGTCCAACTTGGGTAATTTCTACTTGTTTATCACCTTGCAATCGTAAACAGCAAGGGGTTGCCTTGCTGTTTTTGCCTGAGTAATAGTGGCCTGATATTGAGATCAAAACGCAAGGTCCAAGTCGAATACTTCAGCTGCTTCATCGCCTAAAGCGTTAACACGCTCAGCTTCGCTCGCAGTAAAATTATCTAGGTTATCTGCAGCAATCACTTGAATACAGGTGTTACGATAGCGTGTCATACGGATAGCTGCCCAAGGATAAGCCAAGCCCAAGGAAAATAAGATAGCTAAGGTGTTAGTGAATTGAATGATCGCGACTTGGGAGAAGTTTAAATCAGCATAAAAGCGATTTTCACCTAAGGTCAGATTGTTAAAAATCAAATTCACGGTTTTAGCTTGGACGAAAGCCCAGATCACTAAATTTAGCGCTATGTATAACACGATGAATAAGGTGACGCCACTCGATGCGAACCATATCATCAAGGCGGAAGAATCTTCCATACCTGATGCTAGCCCTGCGAATCCCGCAAATATCAGTCCGATTATCACCATGGCGGTGGTAACCCCTGCGCTGATCGCCATCGCGATAAGATAGATGATAAACATGTCAGAGATTTTGCCCTGATACGCAAACCCGCTGTTACCAAACTGGGTGTGCTTAGCCACAAATTCATAGTATTTGTGTTTGATCAAAGGGAATATTAAACCAAAAGTGAAAATGAGTAATATGGGCCATAACAGGACAATTTGTAACGTTTCTAGATAGTTAGCCTTGAATTTAAAACGTATCCCTTTAAAAGATGTCATACGTGCGTTAAAGGCGAGTGCTCGCATCACTATCCATGGCAAAGCGGCCATAAAGATTAAAAATGTGGGTAAAGCAATAATAGGTAAGCTATTAACAGCAAAGGAATAAAGTACAAACAAGATCACCGCGATAATCCTGCCTTTGAGAATAGCCAAAGGCTCACCATGATATTGAAAGCTGGTATTGTTGATTAAGGTATTGTTATAGAAGTATTGACGCGTTCTTACTTTTGCCCACGCCGAATAGATACCCAGCGTAATGATGGTGAGCGCGATATTGACGATCCAAATTTTGAAATACTCGCTAGCTTGCCCTGTGAAATTAACGCGGTAATACGCCTTGGTTGAGGTTGGCGCTGGTTGCGCTGTTACGTCTTGTTGCTCGCTCAATGTTAACTCCCAAAATGGCTTAGATGAATGAGTCATAAAATTTTAAGATGAATATTTTATCAATCAAACATATTAATAAGCAATTAGGGTTACGCCCGATATTATTTATTATTGCAAAGTGTGATGGCGCTAGTTATGGGGTAAGCGCATTAATGTAAACATCAATGTGAACACTGATTGAAGGATAATTTCATGGCGCTTGGTATAAGCAAATATCACTTGGCTTGCTAGCTTGCACACAAAAAGTACACTCGTATGCTCGCTCAAGCACTAGTGTGAATTATCAATCAATTAGAAAGGTAATCTTTTGGTGTTGAGGAGGGCTATATACCCAAGTGTCTTGGGTATATAGCCGAAAGCCATTGGGCTTTCGGCTATAAAGAGTTTAAATAGGTTACGCTGTTTGCGCTTGAGCGTTTGCTACTGGCGCGCCAGTGCTAGCTTTCTTTTCACCTAAAGGTAGCACTTCACGGCCTAGTTCGCCGTTAATGACGGTTGCCATTGCCGTGTAAATCGCACTCGCGCCACAGATAATGCCTTCAAAACCAGCTAAGGTGCCAATTAACTCTGAGCCAGTGAAATCACGAGCGGCAAGTAAAAAGAATAACAGGGTTAAGCTGGCAAAAATAAATTGCGTCGCTTTGTTGTGGCTTAGTGTACCGACAAACATAAAGGCAGTAAAAATACCCCACATTAACAGGTAAAAGCCCATGTAGGCATGAGGAGTGGCTTCGGCTAGGCCTAATTCAGGCAAAATAAGTAATACCACTAGGCTTATCCAAAAAAAGCCGTAAGAAGTAAAAGCGGTTAAACCAAAGGTGTTACCCTTTTTGAATTCAAGCACACCAGCAATAATTTGAGCCATGCCCCCGTAGCAAAGTCCCATGGCTAAAATCATAGCGCTAATAGGAAAAAAACCGGCATTATGAATATTTAATAAAACGGTTGTCATGCCAAAGCCCATTAACCCAAGTGGACCAGGATTTGCGTAGTTTGTTGACACCTAGTGTGCTCCTTAATTTGTTAGCTATCGCTTAGATGGTGTGGAAAATCTGCGCGAATGTAGCAGGATCAAGATCACATTCCTAGCACATTTAAAAACATTTTTCGTATTTAATTATCCTGTAAATACCTGTTAGCAAGTTAGTGTGTTATTGATAACAAAACGTCAACAAAGTGTTATTTAAGACGGTAATAGACAGGTCTTAAATTATCGCTTATGCCAAACATTGTTGCGGTGGGTTAATTGGCTCTTGATTGCGATATTGGCTGTTAGCTTAGGTATTTTCTTATGGGCTAGTTTTATTTTCTGAATTTGACTAGTTTTGCAACGGATGTGACTGTTTTGTCGGTTAGGGTGATATTTGTTTGATGCCATTATTCGGTTGGCTATTGGTTTTTATTGTCTCTATTGTCAGTCCTTGGCTAAATCAGTGCAAAAAGTGATGCTGATCGTGGCAGTTATCAAAAAAATCGTATTTTGACTAAATATGCTTTATTGGTGAATGGCTAGATGTTAGATTCTGCCCGTTTATTGGCGTTATCTTTGGTTTGGCAATTCATTAACCGCAGTATCTTTTGTCACATCCTTGGTTTTTTCGCTGTCTATTGGCTAAAAAATAGCTTTAGCGCAATAACGTCAATTAGCCCATAATTTGTTAAGACCAATTTAAGGAACCTGTACCCAAATGAATGCAATCCCCACTTTAGAAGTGAAAGCTCTGCATAAAAAATTTGGCCAAAATGAAGTGCTAAAGGGAATTGATCTTGTTGCTAACCAAGGTGATGTAATTTCAATTCTGGGCTCATCGGGTTCGGGAAAAAGTACGTTTTTGCGTTGTATTAACTTATTAGAAATGCCCAATGCCGGAGATGTTTACGTTAAAGGTGAATTGATCCAAATGAAGCCGTTAAAAAATGGCGAACGGATCCCGGCCAATCAAAAGCAAGTTGAAGCCATTCGTGCACGTTTAGCCATGGTATTTCAAGGTTTTAACTTATGGTCTCATATGACGGTATTACAAAATATCATCGAGGCGCCGGTGCATGTATTGGGTGTGCCTAAAAAACAAGCCATTGAAGCGGCTCACGAATATTTAAACAAGGTGGGCTTGTACGATCGCCGAGATTATTACCCCGGTCACTTATCGGGCGGACAACAGCAGCGCGCGGCGATTGCTAGAGCGCTCGCCGTTGACCCTGAGGTGATGTTATTTGATGAACCCACCTCTGCACTCGACCCAGAATTGGTTGGCGAAGTGCTTACGGTTATGCGCAATTTGGCGGAAGAAGGGCGTACCATGTTGGTGGTGACTCATGAAATGGCGTTTGCTCGGGATGTATCAAATAAAGTGATGTTTTTACATCAAGGGTTAGTAGAAGAAGAAGGGGCGCCAGAGCTGATATTCACTCAGCCAAAGTCGGCCCGATTTAAACAATTTATTTCATCCGTTTATTAGCCAGCTAAAATAAAAATAATCGGCTTTGCACGGAAATGTTTTTTAAGTAGTACAAACACAACAAGAAGTAGACCGGCCATTTAATAAGGCCCGCTCACTTATAAACCTAGAGGGAGAGTTAGATGAAAAAACTGATCATCGCTGCAGCTATTTTGTGTGCCGCCGTTGGCACAGCACAAGCTAAAGAGTGGAAGAATGTTCGAATCGGTATTGAAGGCGCATATCCTCCATTTAGTTGGACCGAGCCAAATGGTGAAGTGAAAGGTTTTGATATTGATATTGCTAATGCACTTTGTGAAGAGATGAAAGTGAAGTGTACTTTAGTGAAACAAGACTGGGATGGCATTATTCCTGCGCTATTAGCGCGTAAATACGATGCCATTATCGCGACCATGGATATCACCGAAGAGCGCAAGAAAAAGGTCGCTTTTTCAGATAAATATCAACATATTCCAGCGCGTTTTGCCGCTAAAAAAGGCACTTCAATTGAACTAACTGAAGCGTTTATGTCAGGCAAACGCATTGGTGTTCAACGTGCTACGTCGATGGATACTTATGTAACGGATAACTTCCCGAAAGCGGAAGTAAAACGCTACGGTACAGCTGATGAAGCTTATCTTGATCTTAAAGCGGGCCGTATTGATTACGTGATGATTGATTCTGCTGCTATCTCAGAAGGTCTGCTCAACAAGCCTGGTGGTGACGAATTTGAATTTGTTGGACCAAAACTAAACGATCCAAAATGGTTTGGTGAAGGCGCGGGTATTGCAATGCGTAAAGGCGATACTGAGCTGCATGCAAAATTCAATGAAGCGATCAAAGCTATCCGCGCAAACGGTAAGTACAAAGAGCTACAAGATAAGTACTTTGACTTTGATATTTACGGCGACGAGTAAAACCGCCGTTTAACGAGGGAGCCTTAATCTCTATTACGCGGCATGACGATTGATGCTGCTGATAATGATGCTGGAGTGGCTCCCTTACGCTTTTTGCTGCATTTAAGAATCTATTTATGTTGTTAGACTTACAGGGCTATGAAGGCACCATCCTAACTGGCGCTTGGATCACTCTACAAGTTGCATTGTTATCACTGCTGCTTGCGGTGGTATTGGGGATGATGGGGGCTTTAGCCAAACTCTCTTCGATTGCTTTTTTTCGTTGGTGGGCAACCTTATACACCACAGTGATCCGCGGCATTCCCGATTTGATTTTGATGATGCTGATTTTTTTCGGCGGGCAAATCTTTATCAATGAATTTAATGTCACTATCAACGATTGGCTCAATGAGTATTTTAGTGGTCAAAACCCGCAACATGAATGGACCAGTTACTTACCTGATTATGTCGATGTCAGCCCGTTTTTTGCTGGCGTGGCTACTATTGGTTTTATCTTTGGGGCTTATATGGCCGAGACTTTTCGCGGTGCAATTATCGCCGTCGATAAAGGTCAGTTAGAAGCTGCAAGAGCTTACGGTATGAGTAGCATGATGGTTTTTCGCCGCGTGATGTTTCCGCAAATGATGCGCCATGCTTTACCCGGATTTGGCAATAATTGGTTAGTATTGTTAAAAACAACCGCCTTGGTTTCTATTATCGGCTTAGAAGACATGGTTAAAGCTGCTGGTGATGCGGGTGGCTCTACGCAAATGCCGTTTACTTTCTACTTTGTAGTTGCACTTATTTTCTTAGTCTTTACAGCTATTTCGACCAGCTTGCTAAATTTAGCTGAGAAAAAGTATGCCATCGTGTCGAGGTAGTCATGTCATTTGATTCTGTTATTTCTTGGTTTACTCAACTCGAATATATTCAATTACTTGCCGATGAATGGCCGCTTTATTTATCGGGCCTGTGGACCACTCTCTGGCTGGTGGCTCTGTCGCTTTTCTTAGGTTTGTTTATTGCCATTCCCGCAGGGATCATGAATAACAGCCAGAATTGGTTGGTACGTTTTCCGGCGTGGGCATTTATCTACTTTTTCCGTGGTACGCCCTTACTGATCCAGCTGTTTTTGATTTATTACGGCGCAGGCCAGTTTTTGGCCAACAATGAGCATCCCGTTGCTTTAGCATTGTGGCCTTGGTTTCAAGAGGCGTGGTTTTGCGCTTTATTGGCTTTCACGCTCAATACCGGCGCTTACACAGCGGAAATTGTACGTGGCAGTATCAACACCATGCCCAACGGTGAGGTTGAAGCTGCAAAAGCTTATGGTTTAAGTCGCTTTAAGATCATGTCGCGTATTGTGCTGCCGAGTGCGTTTCGCCGTGCATTGCCAGCTTACAGCAATGAGGTCATCTTTATGTTGCATGGCAGTGCGTTAGCTGGGGTGGTGACCATAGTTGATTTGACCGGTGCAGCGCGGATTGTTAATTCACGTTACTATGCGCCGTTTGAGGCATTTATCACGGCGGGTATGCTATACATGCTGACCACTTTTGTGATTGTTTTCCTGTTTAAGAAGTGGGAAGCTCGATGGCACAAGCATCTTAAGCCGCTTGAGGTATAATTGCTTATCGAAGAAGGGCCAATTGGCCCTTTTTTTATTGATGGAATTTGAAGGTAAGGTGATATGGCTATGTTTGAGCTGATTGCTGATGAGCCCGATTTTGTGGTGATTAATAAGCAAGCGGGTTGTAATTTTCATAGTGAACAAGGCGAAGCTGGCCTAGTGGTGACGGTTGAGCAAACCCTTGGTTTAAAGCTATACAGCGTGCATCGTTTAGATAAGTTAACCTCAGGCATCTTGTTGTTAGCTAAATCCCCCCAAGCTGCTGCGGAACTTTCTGAGCTTTTTGCTCAGCGAAAAGTAGACAAATTCTATCTTGCTTTAAGTAATACTAAACCCAATAAGAAGCAAGGCCTGATAAAAGGGGATATGGTTAAAAGTCGTCGTGGCAGTTGGAAGCTAACTAAAACGCAACATAACCCAGCTATCACACATTTTTTTAGTTTTAATGTGCGAGAGGGGCTGCGGTTATTTGTGCTTAAACCGCTAACCGGTAAAACGCATCAGCTCAGGGTGGCATTAAAGAGTATCGGTGCGCCAATCGCGGGGGATCTACGCTATGGCCAGCAAGCCTGTGATAGGGGGTATTTACATGCCTATCAACTTAGCTTTTCGTATCAGGGAAAAGATTTTTGCTATCAAGCCAAGGTGTTAAGCGGAGAGTTGTTTAATCTGATGGAGTTTAAGCAATGCTTGAATGAACTCGATGATCTACAAACACTGCCATGGCCGCGATATCGATTGCCGAAAAATTTAGCCGATGATGAGAAGGTGTAATGGCATAAGTAGTTTGTATTTTAATCCGCAATTTTCATTTTAAGGGGAATTTTAGTTGCTTATCGATGAACAGGTTTTTTTGTTTTAGTTATTGATTTTAAAAGCGATCTTATTGGGAGTGAGTGAGGAGCTCGCAAACCTCAAACTAACACAAAATACATTGACTTAATGGCAAGGGGGTTTATAATCTTTTTAGCTTGAAAGTACGGTTTATATTTATGCGCACCATCCGGATTAAAGAATTACATCTTCAATCCTGTTTTCATAAGTAATAGCAACACTTCCAGCAAAACAACGAGCTCGATGAGCTTATTACTCTTGAATTTACAGGATATTTATTATGTCTAATACAACTACTGGTACAGTAAAATGGTTTAACGAAGCAAAAGGTTTCGGTTTCATTCAACAAGAGAATGGTCCTGACGTATTTGCTCACTTCCGTGCAATCCAAGGTACTGGTTTCAAAACTCTAGCTGAAGGTCAAAAAGTTCAGTTTGAAGTTACTCAAGGCCAAAAAGGTCCACAAGCTGAGAACATCGTACCTCTATAATAGAGCGGTTCTTTTGCCTTGATAAAACGAGACATACTGTCTCGTTTTTTTTTGCTTTTTTTCTCTAGCGATTCTGAGCTGTTATGTGAAATAACAGTGTCTCTTATCTAACATCCCGAGTTTAAGCCAAGGTCTTATTATCTCTGAACGGATCAGTTTGCTTGATTGTGTTCCTAAGCAACTTGCGTTGTAGCTGCAGCAGAGCGTTGACATCGAGATCGTATCATCAAACCAAAACACGCTAACGCAATTATCATGGCGATGAGGCAAGCAAGGAAAACACTATAATAATTGAATTGTTGAGCGATCATCCCCACCAATAAGCTACCAAGTAACAAACTAAGCTGTTGGGCATTACTGAATAAAGTGGTCGCTAGCCCGAGTTGTTTTGGCATCATGTCTTGAATAATAACCAAGCCGATACATGCGGAGATAGCGATAAAGATACCGTTAAACAGCTGGATTAACAGTAATAAGTTGGCATTTTGCAGTGCGACCATGCCGCTATAAAAAATGACACCTGAAATAAAAGCAATAAACATTAGTCGGTTATTGCCAAGTTTAATTGCTAGACTACCGGCTAATAGCATAATGGGAATCTCAAACAAAGCTGCAGTGCCCATCATATAGCCAGCTAAGCGAGTGCTGGTGTTGAGCTCTTGGCTGAGGTAAAGCGGTAGCGCGGTTAAGTACATGGTATTAGCTGCGCACATTGCCAAAATACTGCTAAGAAATAATGCGACGCCAGGCACAGTTAACCAATGGGGTGTTTTTTCAACATATGATAACGTAGTCGTTTTTTCTGTAGCGCTTATGCTTGGTGCTACCTCGTGTGAGTCTAGATTTGGCAAAAATACGATCAAGCCGATCAATAGAAGTGCCAAAGTAGCAGAGCTGGCAAAAGTAAGGGCAAAACCGAAGCTATCTTGTAGCATAAAAGCAGTGGGCGGCCCTATCACCCAAGCCAAGGCGATACCTGCGCGCATAACAGATATAAATTGAGTGCTATGGTCTGGCATTTTGTTATCAGCATAGATTCTGCCCAACGTAAAAAGCTGTGGTAAGGTCGCATTGCTAAAGCTTAAAAAACAAATAGCACTGGTTAAAGCTAGCCAATAATGATCGGTCAGTGCCATGGTTAACACGCCTAGGCTGAAGCCAATTTGCCCCAGCACTAAGATTACTTTTCTTGACCAGCCCATATCGGATTTCTTTCCAAGATACAAAGACACAATGACGCCACTTAACACCATGGCAGCCAAATAATAGCTCATGGCCATTGGACTTGCGCCCACCTGATTGATCAAATACAAGCTTGTTAGGGGAAAAACCAAGGCAGTGGTTAGTCCGGATATAAAGGTACTTAGGATAAAGCCAAGTGCAATCGGTTGTTTGAACATGTAAACCTCGATACGAATAATATTTCCGGAGTACTGTACGAGGTAGAGGCGGTGAAAAGTGATAGCTTTTAGTCATTGTTTGATACTATTAGCCCAATTTTTAGAATCTCAGTGATTAAATAGTATAACTTATTGACGTAAAAGCGTTCACTCAATAGCCTAAACAAAACGATAGGAAAGTGACTCATGAAGCCTTACATGGAAAAAATAAGTGGCGATAACGCCTGCTCTTGGCGAGTTTCGCGCTATCAGTGTGCGGGTGCTCAGTTTGACTGGCATTATCATTTAGAATATGAGTTGATCTTACAGCGTGACAGCGCTGGGCAGTTGTTTGTTGACGATAGTATCATTCCCTATAGTCACAATACCTTAGCGTTAATCGGTCCAAATTTACCTCACACAAGTTGCATTAGGCAGCTACTTAATGGAGCCGAGCACAGTGATACGTTCGCGGTGTGGTTTCACCCTTCATGGCTCAGTGGATTAGTGAAATCAATCCCGGAATTTAGACCAATAGAGAGGTTATTCTGTCATGCCCAACAGGGCATTCTATTTCCAGAGGCGTTAGCTGAAGAAGTATTTCAACGGCTAAATTTACATCCCCAGTTAAGCCCTATTAGGCAAGTCAATAATCTAATAGAGATCTTAATCTTAATGGCGGAATGCCAACAGGTTGAAAATTTAACTCGCGGTCGTCAACTTACTTGGCAAGAAGACGAGGTTGCCCAAAACAAACTTGCCAAGGTCGCCAACTTTATTGCTGAGCAGTACCACCAAGACATTAGTATGAATGACATTTGTCAGTTACTGCATATGAGCCCCAGCAGTGTGAAGCGCCTGTTTGATAAACATATTAATGAAGGCTTTACGGCGCATTTAAATCAATATCGTGTTGGCAAAGCATGTCAACAACTCATTAATAGTAAGCAGGGCATCGCCGTGATTGCGGATCTAGTTGGGTTCAATAACCTAGCTAACTTTAATCGTCAATTTAAGCATTATAAAGGCATGACTCCGACTGAATTTCGGCGTCGATTTGCTTTAGGTGGAAACGACAAGTCTCAATAAAGTGAAAGGCTGAACCGTTAATATGATGAGGCTAATAAAGCTCAACAGAGGGAAACAAATCAGCTAGACTAGGCCCATTTTTTATCGTGTAGAGTCATGTCATGAATGATGAATTTGCCAAAGCGATCACCTTAGTCGCCAACACCGCTCTTGATGAACTGGAGCAAGCTTGTCAACAAGGGGCTGTATCAAGAACGCCTGTGAGTGAAGCGCATTACATTAATGCTTGGGTTACCAAAGCGATTAAGGCGCAGCGCTTTCCTCATTGTGTTGCCAAAACCTTGCTTTTTTGGCAACAGCAGGCTCGCAGCTTAGGTAAAAATGCTAATTTGCCGCAAACCTTAAACCGCATTATTAGCACCTATGCCAAGGTGTTAGATAATCAGAACAACTTAACTAAGGTTTACGACTCGCAATTACAAACCGTGTTAGAGCAATTAGTTACGGATGATTGGAATGTGATAGATCAGGTTGAATTAGCCCGTAAAATGAAGCTAAACAGCACAGGTCAAGACTCGTTGATCATTTGTGCTAAGCAATACGCTCATGCTATCGAGCCTAGCGAGCAGCGCTTAATTCGTCCGCTCTCTTTATATGTGCGTGGCAATGTGAGCCAGTTGGTTGATTTGGCGTACCAACAAAAACTGCTCCTGTTCAAAATGTCAGATTACAAGTCCAAGGTGAAATTTCATGGGGAATATGTTGTTTTCCCAAGTAACAAAGGCGACTTTTTACCTGAATTTCCAAGTCTTAATGTCACTTCCCCCGCGAATTGATTACAAAACCTAAGGAATAGCGTCAATAAGTACAGCACTAAGATAATCATCACTGTGGCAGGGTGACCGCATGAACGTACAAAAAACGATCATCCAAGTGTACCAAGTGACATTTTCTTATACGAAATGCCGTAAAATCATCCATGATGGCTTAACTGCCGCATCCTTGCGGCAGATATTCGTATAAGAAAACATCACTAATTGCTTTAAAAATATTCATGCGTTTGCCCTGATCACGGTGGCGAGGCTATCGCCACCGCTTTTCCTTCCCTTGACTATTTCATAATGACCATTTAATCGGTTTTAATAGCGCTTTAAGCGTCTTTTTTGTCGATTCATCGCCCGGTCTGCTGCGTGTGATATGCATCTACTAATATTGAAATGCTACATGGTGTAGTCAAATGATTATAAGGTGTTGTCGCTATGTCATTGTCAATTAAGCAAGTTTTCTTATTTATTTCACTGTTTGTGCTCATTGGTATGGGCCTGATGTCCGCTTTGCTGTGGCAAGCCAGTGGGGAAATGCAAGCCTTAGGCTACCAGCAAGTGCAGGCAAAAAATTTGCAAACTGACATGCTGATGTTACGCCGCCACGAGAAAGATTTTCTACTGCGCAAGAATGAAAAATACTTGGCTAAGTTTCATGCTCAGTTAAGTGAAATGAAGCAGCGTTTAAGCTGGTTTAGAAACACGCTTACCTTAGCAGAAGTACAGCAAGACATAGATAAGAGTAATGCGTTGTTGGATAGATATGCGGATACATTCCAGCAGTTAGTTGCGGTGGATAAGCGAATTGGCCTAGATAGCAATCAAGGGTTGCAAGCTCAGTTACGAAAAGCGCAGCAGGATGTTTATCAAAGTGTGCGTTATGTACAAGATGCCAGCTGGCAGGCTGATATTCTTAAACTAGTGCTCTTAGAGCAACACTTTACCGCCAGCCGAGATTTAGCGCTGCAACCCCAGTTAAACCAACATATATCCGTGGTCAAAACACGTTTAGAAGATCCCACTAGCTCGCAGCATCAAGCGATCAGTGATTATGAAACCGTGACCAATGAGCTTGCGCAAGCTTTGGTGACACGGGGTTTAGATGAGTCGTCTGGCTTGCGTGGCGATCTGCGTAGCAATATTCATGAAGTAGAGGAAGAAATTGCCAGTTTAAGCGACTTACTTGAGCAGCAGTTGATAGCACAATTAGAGCAAAGTCGAATGAGCGGCATCAGTATTGCATTGCTGTTAACCAGCCTGATCGCAGCGTTTCTTATTTGGCAATCGTTACGGGTGACGCAACGGTTAAAATTGGCAGCATTAAGAATGGAAGATATCTGCAATGGCGATGGTGATCTGACTCAACAAATAGACATCAGTGGTAAAGATGAGATAGCCCGATTGGCCAATGCCATCAATGGCTTTATTAGTACCACTGCGCGCTTAGTGCTAGAAATTAAAGACAAGGGCTATGCGGTAGGTAGCAGTGCTAAAGACAGCGCTATGCTGGCAACTAGCTCCTCTCAGGCAATAGAAGAGCAACGAAATAAAACCCTAGCGGTGGCCAGCTCGATAGAGCAAATGACCATCGCGGTTGAACAGGTCGCGCAGCATACCCAGCAAGTTTCACACAGTGCGGAGCAGGCCGATGTGATCATTCGTCAAAGTGATACGGCCATGCAGCAAGCCCAAGAGCGCATTACCCAACTGCAACACCAAGTTAGCCAAAGCGTAAATAGTGTTGCCGAATTAGCCCGTGCGAGCCAAGAAATTGGTCAAGTTGTAGCGGTTATACGCGAAATTACCGAACAGACCAACTTACTTGCCCTTAATGCCGCGATTGAGGCGGCTAGAGCAGGTGAGAGTGGCAGAGGGTTTGCCGTAGTGGCCGATGAAGTTCGCACCCTAGCGCAACGCACGCAAACGTCTACCGTAGATATTGAAAAAATCATCAATCAACTTCAGCATGTGGTACAGCAATCATCTCAATCTATGGAATCGGGTTTGGTGTTAGTCGATAGCACCGTAGAGCAAGTCAAACAAGCCAGTGAGCATATTTTGCAAACTCGCATTGAATTTGATCGGATTAAAGAGATGACGGCGCAAATTGCACAGGCAACGGCTGAGCAAAAATCAACGGTCGAGCATGTCAGTGATGCGACTCACAGTATTTCTTGTGCCGCAGAGCAATTACTGGCTGACGCCAATCACAATCAACGCAGTAATCAAGCGCTGCAAGAGCATGCCGATGAAATGCAAAAGGATGTGGCACGCTTTATTGTTTAAGTGCCTCGATTAACGTTAGCGGTAGCTTAATCAGTCATAAGCTGCCGCTGCTTAGTTTAAGTGGCTATTTGCCTAGGGATGCCAAAATCTCAGCCTGTATCTGTTGTACATCAAAACGGGATTTGTCGGGACAGTTTTGCCCGTAACATTTGGGCTCTCTTGGACATTCTCCGCCTCGAGAACAGATTAAACGTGCTTGGGTATTGATGCCTCTTTCGACCCAAGCGATGTTTAAAATCTGCGCCACACTTTGCAGTATTTTTTTGATTGGAGCGGGAATATTTGCCTCACCGCCATGGCGAATACAAGCTTGCTTTAACTCGGTCGCAATGGCAACGCTGTCATGGCCTTGGGCTTCAAGTGCTGGATTGAGATCTATTCCGCTGCACAATACATGGCGATTATCGGCGATATCGGCGACCTTAATCGATTCACAGCAATAAATTCTTGGCGTATCGCCTTGGTTTAAAATCGAGATTTGGGCACAAGTTCCCGAGGTATTGCTGTTGATCATGCGAAATACCGACCAATGCTGACAAGGATCGTTAACCAATCGCATGTTACCCCAAGGCAGCGGGATGCCATTGCCACGATAGACGGCTTTTAGTTTGCCTGGCGCATAGGCGTCAAAGTAGTGCCAGTGAGGATAGGGGGATACCGCTGTCATCCGTCTCATCACCACAGATTCAGAGACATCTAACATTTGACTCACCTGAATTTCGTAGCCATGGCGATCTAATAATTGACGAAACGGCACCTTAGGGCACAACAGTGCGCCAGCAAAAAAACTGCACTCAAAATCGCGCCAAGCATGCAAAATATCTTGTGACTCAAGGGTCGTCATGGCTCGCTGTTGATGACTTTCTTGATGCAAGCCGAGACTTTGGTTTTTCCCCGCGATCATTACGCTTTTCATGCCGTCATTGTTGTGTAGTACGCAGTGACCTATGTGTACCGCCAAATCATATTTGAGCCTAGGCACATGTTGTTTTAACTGTTGGTTTAAATACACCCCATTAGGCGGCTCAAAAAAAGAGGTAATGATGCTGTTACTGGGTTCACCTTGTTCATCAATAAAATGCTCTTCCGAGCGCTCAAACCAATGCACATCTAACCCCACTTGCTTAGCAATATCGAGTAAATCATCGACATGAAGGGGCATGCGTTTGTGTCCAACCGATTCGGCGGCTCGCTCTAAATCCGGAAAATGATTTTGATGATGCTCTTGGTAAGCACGGATCAGCAGGTGTGCAAATTGACGTCCAGTGGTGCCCGTTTGGGAGAGCATTTCAGGAATAGCAATTTGTAAAATATCATTGGAAAACAAAAAGCTTGGTTCAAGAGCGATACCACTGATACCACCTCGATTGCCTTTCTCTGGGGTAATGTCTTGCGGCTCTGGCTCATCATCGAGAAACCAGTTTAATTCTTTTTGAAATACCGTGGCAATCACCAAGAGCATGGCTTCACTGGGTACCCGCTTACCCCGCTCAATCATGGATAAATAAGACACGGAAGGGGCTTCCTCCGGGTCGATTTTTACACAACGCGCTGACAAGTGTTCCAAAGTCAGGTTGTTTCTTTTACGTAAGTTCCTGATTTTAGTGCCAAGAAAGTGAGATTGCCGATATAAGGTTTTATTATTTTTCATTTTGTAAAATTTACACTGTGAAATTTCTATTGTGAAATTTTAGTTCTCCTTCCTCTACACTTCCATTCAGTGAACAAATAAACATCGATTTGTGCTCACACTTTAACCATTTTGTTCTTGTCGACCTAAGAGGAAGAGGCCATGAACCAAGCACTAAAGAAACAATGTGAAATTAATCAGGGCTTCTATCGCTTCATTAACGAAGAAGTTTTACCGCATACAGGCTTAAACAGCGCCAAATTTTGGCATGATTTTACGGCATTAGTGGAAGAGCTTGCGCCTGAAAACCGCGCACTGCTTCGCACTCGTCAGCAGCTACAAGATCAAATTGATCAATGGCATCGCACTAACCCAAATGCTGAGCCTAGTGAGTATGAGGCTTTTTTACGCAGTATTGACTATATCGTGGATGAGCCAGCCCCTTTTACCATCAGCACCAGCAATGTCGATGATGAAATTGCCACTATTGCTGGCCCACAGCTGGTCGTGCCTGTGATGAATGCAAGATTTGCCTTAAATGCAGCTAATGCGCGTTGGGGCAGTCTTTATGATGCTCTATATGGAAGTGATGTTATTCCATCGACATCGGGATTGGCTCCCTGTCGTAAATACAATCCCGCTCGCGGCAAGCATGTTATCGATTTTGCCAAAGACTTTCTCGATCAGGTGTTCCCGTTAGAAAAAGGCTCGCACCATGATGTGGCCAGCTATACGGTTTATTTCCAACACTTGTTAGCCTATTTCCCTGATGGCTCAGAATCGGGCTTAATGCAACCTTGTCAATTCGCTGCGTTTGCCAACTCTAAAGCGGATCCAAGCTCAATCGTACTTAAAAACAATGGTCTGCATATTGAGTTGGTTATCGATCGCAATGGTTTTATCGGTCAGCACGATTTGTCAGGCATTGACGATATTAAGGTGGAAGCGGCGATAAGCACCATCATGGATCTTGAAGACTCGATTGCTGCTGTTGATGCACAAGACAAAATCGCCGCTTATCGTAATTGGATGGGCTTAATTCAAGGCAATCTGAGTGCAACCTTTGACAAAGACGGCACTGTGATGGAGCGCCATCTTAATCCAGACAAGATTTTTAATTGTAAAGATGGTGAAGAGTATCGCTTACACGGCCGCTCACTGTTATTGGTGCGCAATGTTGGCCATTTAATGGATACCGAGCTGATGCAGGATGCCCAAGGCAATTTAGCGCCCGAAGGGATTGTTGATGCGGTTGTGACCAGCTTGATTGCTATGTATGACCTAGCCCATATGCATGACACCGATATGAGTAAACGAGATATCCATAACTCTCGTCGTGGCAGTATTTATATTGTGAAGCCAAAAATGCACGGCCCTGCCGAGGTGGCATTCACCTGCAAATTGTTCAGTCGCGTAGAAGATATGCTCGGCCTTACCCGAAATACCCTCAAGCTTGGCATTATGGATGAAGAGCGTCGCACCACAGTTAACCTAAAAGCGTGTATTTATGAAGCGCGTGAACGCGTGTTCTTTATCAATACCGGGTTTTTAGATCGCACCGGCGATGAAATACACACCAGCATGGAAGCGGGCGCGTTTTTACCGAAAAACGAAATCAAACAGCAAGTTTGGATCCAAGCCTATGAAGACGCCAATGTTGATGCAGGCTTGAGCTGTGGTTTTGTCGGCAAGGCACAAATTGGTAAAGGCATGTGGGCCATGCCAGATGAAATGGCCGCCATGATGAAAGCCAAAATCGATCATCCAAAAGCCGGTGCCAGCACCGCTTGGGTGCCTTCACCCACGGCGGCGGTATTACATGCACTTCATTATCATCAAGTTAATGTTCATCAAGTGCAGCAAGCCTTAACCACACGTGCGCCCGCACTACTAAGGGATGTGTTAACTCAGCCCTTGTTACCAACAGACCGCATCTTAACGGCAAGCGAGATTGAGCAGGAGATTGCCAATAATGTTCAGGGCATCCTTGGTTACGTGGTGCGTTGGGTAGAGATGGGCGTAGGTTGCTCTAAGGTTCCGGATATCAACAACATAGGTTTAATGGAAGATCGCGCCACACTGCGAATTTCCAGCCAGCACCTAGCGAATTGGCTTAAGCACGGCATTTGCAGTGCTGAGCAAGTTCTGCAAGTGATGGCAACCATGGCCGCTAAGGTCGACCAACAAAACGCGGGGGTAAATGGTTATCACCCTATGACCCCAGATCTTGATAACAGCTTGGCGTTTCAAAGTGCTAAAGCATTAATTTTTGAAGGAGGAAATCAACCCAGTGGTTACACCGAACCCCTGTTACATCAATATCGCCGATTAGCTAAACAAGCTGGTTAATTGGGTGATAAGGCAAGACTGCAAGGAACGTTGGCGAATAGTCACTCCAAGTAAGTAGATAACCTTCGCTAGCTTGGCTAGCGAACCATGGACAAAGTAAGAGGCAAATTATGATGACTTATACTAACCAAATGACTCAAGCCAGCAACTTTTTAGCACAGCAAGGCGACACTTGGCGTGCAATCAATCCTGAGTATGTGGTGCGAATGCGGTTACAAAATCGCTTTAAAACTGGGCTTGATATTGCCCAATACACGGCCGATATTATGCGTCGTGACATGGCGAAATATGACCAAGATGCAGGTCAATACACCCAATCATTAGGTTGTTGGCATGGCTTTATCGGCCAGCAAAAAATGATTTCTGTGAAAAAGCATTTTGGCACGACAAAAGGTCGTTATTTATACCTATCTGGTTGGATGGTGGCGGCCATGCGTTCTGAGTTTGGCCCATTACCGGACCAATCCATGCATGAAAAAACCTCGGTGCCAGCCTTGATTGAGGAGCTATACACCTTTTTGAAACAGGCCGATGCACGAGAGTTGAATCATCTGTTTAAAGAGCTCGATGCCGCGCGAGAGGAAGGGGATCAGGTCAAAGAGCGTGCTGCGCAAAAACGCATTGACGATTTTGAAACCCATGTGGTGCCGATTATTGCAGATATTGATGCCGGTTTTGGTAATGAAGAGGCCACTTATCTGCTTGCCAAGAAGATGATTGAGGCGGGGGCTTGCTGTATTCAAATTGAGAACCAAGTATCCGATGCTAAGCAATGTGGTCATCAAGACGGTAAAGTTACCGTACCCCATGAAGATTTTCTCGCTAAGATCAATGCGGTTCGCTATGCCTTTATGGAGCTGGGGATTGAAAATGGCATTATTGTCGCGCGTTCCGATTCGTTGGGCGCAGGTCTCACGCAAAAAATCCCGGTATCACAATACCCTGGTGATTTAGCCGACCAATACAATGCCTTTATCGATGGCGAAGAGATCACCGACGTGAGCAAATTGGGCTCGGGGGATATGGTGCTACGCCAAGGCGATAAGTTAATTAAACCAACGCGTTTGCCAAATGGTTTAGTCAAGTTTAAGGCCAATACGGGTGAAGATAGAGTGGTACTTGACTGTATTACTTCATTGCAAAATGGCGCTGATTTACTGTGGATCGAAACCGAAAAACCCCATGTGCAGCAAATTGCGGGTATGGTAAACCGGATCCGCGAAGTGGTGCCCAATGCTAAATTGGTTTACAACAACAGCCCATCCTTTAACTGGACCTTGAACTTCAGACAGCAAGTGTTTGATGCTTGGCAGCAAGAAGGGCGTGATGTCGGCGAGTATCATCGCGAAAACTTGATGAGTCAGCAATATGATAGCTCAGAGTTAGCGCAAGTTGCGGATGAGAAGATCAGAAATTTCCAACGTGACGCATCGCAACAAGCGGGGATCTTCCATCATCTGATTACGCTACCAACCTATCATACTGCGGCGCTTTCCACTGATAATCTGGCCAAAGATTACTTTGGTGCGCAAGGCATGCTTGCCTATGTGGCGGGTGTTCAGCGCCAAGAAATCCGTCAAAGTTTAGCCTCGGTTAAACACCAAGATATGTCGGGTTCGAATATTGGTGATGACCATAAAGAGTACTTCTCAGGCAATCAAGCCTTGAAGGCTTCAGGTGAGAATAACACCATGAATCAGTTCTCTTAACATCTGCTTATAGCCAAGCTCGTTAGAGTAGGCGGCAAATCAGTGAAGCCCCATGAGCATAACTAAATTATGTGAACGATGTGATTGGGGCTCACTGAACTCATCTAACCAAACACTAGGGTGGTAAGGCCAGTTCAACGCAATTCTTACCCTTTAGCTTTGCACGATATAATGCACTGTCGGCTAGCTTAATCAACAACTCCAAGTTTTCGCCTTGGATTTGTGATGCGACACCAAAGCTTGCGCTAATATTACCCGCCGGCTCAATACCGCATTGGTTAATGCTAAGGCGCAACATCTCTGCCAATGCATTAGCTTGCTGCTGATCTGCTTCTGGCAGATAAATTAGAAATTCTTCGCCGCCCCAGCGCGCTGCAATATCTTGTTCACGGCACAGCTCGATCACTCGGTTACTTAAACTGATTAATACCTCATCGCCAAATTGATGACCATATTGATCATTGACCTGTTTAAAGTCATCAATATCAAACAAGATCACCGAGTAGTGAACTGAGCTAGCCTTTACTTTTGAGATTAAATAGCGACGGTTAAATAAGCCCGTCAAGGAGTCTGTTTCAGCAAGCATTTTTAGTTGGGCATTTTTTTCCATTAAGCTACGTTGCAATGCCACTATGCGCGCATGGGTAGAGACTCTAGCAAGAACTTCAAGTGCTTCAAAAGGTTTGCTGATGTAGTCAACGCCTCCCGCTTGAAAGGCATGGATCTTGTCGCTAAGTTCATTGAGGGCGCTGAGAAAGATAACCGGGATATCTTTGGTTGCCGGTTGCTCTTTTAATTGGCGACACACATCATAACCACTCAAACCGGGCATCATTATATCGAGTAAAATTAATGACGGTGGTTTTTTGTCACACAGCATCAAAGCTGTTTTTCCATCAGCGGCACCGCGCACTTGATAGCCTTCGTCTTTAAGTAACTTACTCAACAAACGAATGTTTTCTACTGTGTCATCAACGATTAAAATATCAGATGTCATCCGTTAACTTTATCCTCTTGAGCTATCAGGCATGTTGGCTTGGTTAACATCAGCGTAAGATCGGCGAAGTTATAACCATCAATTAATTTCAGCAGGTGGGCTTTTAATGGCTCAGGGATCCCATCTTGATTTAATAGCTCGATTAGTTGTTCTTGATCCCCTTCTTCAGCACTATCCACTAATTGTTGTATTAAATTAGGCTCAAGGTTAGCAACGAGAGTCACCAGATCGTGGCTCAATGTATCAGGGGCAATATTGGGTAAGGGCTGTTCTTGGTTGTAACTAAATTCTAATTTTAGATGTTGTTTTAAACATTGAAATAACTGGTTTGGACGATACGGCTTACAGATAAAATCATCCATACCGGCCAGTAGCATTTCGTGTCTTTCATCTTTAAACACGCTGGCAGTGAGTGCAATAATCTTGACTTTTTTTGCCTTGTTGGTGTTCAAACTGCGGATTTTTTTGGTGGCCGCTAGGCCATCGAGTAACGGCATGCGACGATCCATAAAGATCAGGTCGGGTTGCCATTGCTGATAAAGGGCGACAGCTTGTTCGCCATTGTCTGCAAGCTTAGTTTGAAAGCCCGCCCCGTTGAGAATTTTTAAAATAAGCTCTTGGTTAAAGGCTTCATCTTCTGCCACCAGTACTTTAATTTCCCCATTTTGCGGATGCAGTTGGATCCCTTTGCGCAGTAGTTCAATGTCTTGGCTTGCTCTATCAGCAATGTTGATAGGGAGCGATAGGCAAAAATGACTGCCAACACCTAGCTCACTATTGACTTGTATATTGCCGTGCATGAGCTCGACAAACTGTTTAGTAATACTCAGGCCCAATCCGGTGCCTTTGGCACTGTTTGATGGGTCTAATTGTTCAAAGGGGAGAAAAATACGCGCTAAATCTGCATTGGGGATACCGCATCCGCTATCACTTATCTTGATGCTTAATTGGCAATTAGCCGAATTGGGGGCGTGACACTTTAGGGTCATAGTGACATGACCTTGATCAGTGAATTTAATCGCATTACCCAGCAGGTTCAGTAAGATTTGTCTTATTTTGATACCATCTGCAATAATAAATTGTGGCAATTCAGAATCATAGTTCACCCTTAAACTAAGGTTTTTTTCTTTGGCTCTAATTAATAGTAAGTTATATAAATCATCAATTAACTCATGAAAGTTAACCACTTGTGGCTCAAGTTGGTAATGACCTGCCTCAATTTTTGACATATCGAGGACATCATTTATCAAGGCGAGTAAGTGTTCGCCTGATTGATTGATGATATTAATGTAGTTGAGGTTTTCATCGCTGAGGCCGCTAGCGTCTTGCAACACTTTAGAAAAGCCAAGTACTGCATTTAGCGGGGTTCTTAACTCATGGCTCATGTTGGCCAAAAAGGTTGATTTTGCTCGGTTTGCCACTTCAGCTTGATGTTTGGCTTTTGCTAGGCTTTGCTGTAATTTTTTGATGTTATCTATGTCAAGGTGGATCCCGTTCATCCGAGTAGGCTGTCCCTGAGCATCTCTGTTAGAGACTTTGCCTAAGTCGAGGATCCAGCGCCACTCACCATCGCCACAACGCATTCTAAA
The DNA here is from genome assembly GCF_046452435.1 of Motilimonas thetidivivens. Classification (NCBI taxonomy): domain Bacteria; kingdom Pseudomonadati; phylum Pseudomonadota; class Gammaproteobacteria; order Alteromonadales; genus Motilimonas; species Motilimonas thetidivivens. The sequence goes on along the minus strand of NZ_JBKFDK010000002.1, from coordinate 97,491 downwards.
TTCAGCTTCGTAGCTCTCGGTTTCGCCATTAAGGTGGGCTTGAATTTTGGCTACGGCTTGGTCGAGATCATCGGGGTGCACCATTTCTGACCAGCGCTCTAAGCCGTTGATAACCTTTGAAAACAACTCGTTGCTGTCAAACATGATATCTGGCGAGTATTTCTTTTGGGTCGCCCAAGTTTGATTGGCGATAATTCGACCTTGTTGTGGATAAAAATCCCAAATACCGATATTCGCCCCACGGGCTGCAAACTCAAGTCGGTCAATGTCTAAATTAGCTTGTTCAAGCTGATTTTGTTTATGGTTTGCTTCACTCGTGTCGATACATTGCAATATAAATAGCTCCGAGTTTGCTAACACAGCGATATATAAATCAAGGTATTGGGTTGTAGCAGCGGTATTGACCGAGATACTCAAGGCGGTTTGTGGGCCTTCTGAAATGTGCTGATTAATCATCTGCTGATGATGTTGGCCAATGATATCTAACAGATTAGCTTGTGGTTGGTTATTTGTTTTGCAGTCAATAAGGTCGAATAATTGAGCAAAAGCAAGGTTGTAATTGATCAGGTTTAACTGGCGATCTAACAAAGCGCTGGCTAAGGGTAAATGAACCAGGGTATTTGATAGTGATTGAGTGAAAGCGTCGGGCGAAATCATTACCATGTGTTCTTCTGTAGTAATTCTAGTAGATTAAACTTTTTAAAGCCGTGCTGGTTGGCAGGAAAGCCCTCTATGGCTAAATAAAAATCCCCCTTGTTGGGGTAGGCTATCAAACACCACAGATTCGCTACGCCAGCAGCAAAAGACTGCTTGGGTGTTGTAAATGTCTCTTCTGAATAATATGCACTGATCGTTGCGAGTATATTATTGGTAAATGAAGGAACCCCTTGTTCCCGAGTTAACTGTGTAAAGGGATCGAATCTATCACTCATGATCTTGATGGCGTTGGCCACGTTGATTTGACCATAATACTCATGGAGTAGTGTTTGATAGCGCTCAAAACGACTGGGCGCCGGAACAATGAAATTATAGGGGTGGCGCAGCTGTTCAAGGTAATCAGGGATATTATCGATAGGACCTAAGGCATAAACTTGCTGCTGGTCAAGGGCATAATTGTACCCTGAATAGCCCATATAGCCAGGGTAACAAATCGAATGGTTTGTTTGCCATAAACAACTTGTGTTGTTCATGGGGTAGCGAACCGTGGTTATTTTCGCGGAAGCTTCGATCACCGCTGCGCAGCGATTGTTGGCATCAGCGCAATGATAAGCGATACCGGTGCGCCGTGGATTATGGCGAAATGTATCCAAAGCTTGCTCTAAGCTAGTGGCATTAAGTAGCGCCAAGCGAGTCAATACCCCTAAACCATAACCTCTCATGGTTTCATCGATGGATGCATCGTATTGCGTCATCACACTGATGCCCGCCGTATTAAAACCGCCATCAAAGCCGACCATGCCGGGAAAACACAGGAATAGATGGGGCTGACCCTGGTCAGGGACACTGATAAAGATATATCGATTTTCCAGTTGACCAGGTAGGTTTAGATTATCTTCATTCTTACAAAAGATGAGCTCACCGTCCGATCCTACGGTGTCGTCCCAAGCGGAAAAACTGCTGCAGCCCGCGCCTGTTAGCACCCGAGTCCCTGCGCCATGGGCAGGGTAGTGTCCCTTGTTTTCCTCATCAAATACATTCCAATAATAGGGATGAGCATAAATACACCACTGATCGTACATGGTGTTCCAAGTTTGGATTTGCTCTAAGCTGATGTCAAAGCCCGCAGCTTGCGCCCCCTCAGCAATGCCACGCATTTCTTCTAGTAAGCACTCAGGTACAAATTCTTCAGCGACCTTGGCTCCTTGGTGAAAGGCGCGTTCTGCTTTATCCCAATCATGTTGTAATGTTTTGGCGATAACAGCAATGGCTGCTGGCTGGGTTTGTTGGATCATAGTGTTAATTTGAGCGGCTAGTAAATAGCCATGCTGGAATCCCATTTCATAATGAGAGCCTTTCATTATTAACGTCTTAACACCTTGCTCTAAGGTTAAACGTCCTTTACTCAAAATAGATTCGTACATGTAAATAGAGGGCTTAGATTGCTCGTAATGTTAAGCTTATTTGATGAATTAATGATGTCAATCATAATGCTTGGATAGCAAGATGTAGCGCATTATTTTTTTATTAGGGAATTAAATAGGGGAGGAGTGAGAAGTAATGAGGCAAAAAAATGCCGGCAATCGCCAGCACTTATCATTTTATCTTACGAAAAATCGCAGATAGATACCAAGTTGGCCTAAGCCGTCTTGATTAAAGCTTAACTACGTTAGCAGCTTGTGGGCCTTTTTGGCCTTGCTCTAGGTCGAAAGAAACTTTTTGACCTTCAGCTAGAGTTTTAAAGCCTTCGTCAGCGATAGCACGGAAATGTACGAATACATCTGCGCCGCCGTTGTCTTGAGTGATAAAACCGAAACCTTTATCTTCGTTAAACCATTTTACGATACCAGTAGATTTAGACATGTTTGTCTCCTAACTTTTCAAATTTGTACGCATGATGCGTTTAGTAGCCAGAAAAGAATTATTTATTTGTTGCATTAACGATGTAAGGAAAGACTTCATGACACTAACTGATTAACAGATGGAACGAAGGTTTCTAAAGCATAACATTGTAGAATTACATATAAACAAAGGTCTGTCTGACAGCCCGCGGTCATACTAACACAGCGCTTAGCAAAGTAAACCAATTTAAGTGATTTACTTGGCGTTATATTTTTCCAGCAAGATTATCTATAAGCCATTTCGATATTTCTTCTATACTCATAAAGTCACTTGTAGTTTGGAGTAAGTGAATGAAAGCGATTAGATTGCTGATCTTTGGTTACTGCATTTTCGCTGCTAGTTTTGCAGCAGGGCAAACAGCCAAACTGATAGTCGCGACAGATGAATGGCCCCCCTTTAGAATATCTAAGCCAGGGGATGGTTTTATCGGTTTAGACATAGATTTGTTGGCCGCATTAAGTGCAAAAACGGGTATTCAATTTCAAGTCAAACGCTACCCTTGGGCAAGAGCATTGAGCCATATGGAAATAGGGCAAGTTGACATGATGGTTGGCTTAGCCAAGACCCCCTCGCGTGAAAAGTATATTCATTATTTACAACCGAGCTACTTTGATTGCTATCCCGCTTTCTATACGACAAAAGATATTCACAAACCGATAAATAGCTATCAAGACCTTTATTACTATCGCATTGGATATGTGCGAGATTCGGCATATTTTGAACCTTTTGACTCGGACAAAGAGCTGCTAAAACACAGCGTGCCAACGGAAATTCAGCTGCTAAAAATGGCACAAAAAGGTCACATAGAAGTGTTTATTGGCACAGATTGTCAAGTGGAGTATGAGATATCGAGACAAGGGTTATGGTTGAGTTTGGCAAGAGCCCCCTATAAACCAGAACATCAGGTATCTTTGTTTATTGGATTTTCAAAAAAATCGCCACACTTAAAATTAGCTGGCGAAATTGAGAAAGCGCTGGTGGAATTGTTACAAAGTGAGGATTTTGAAGAAATAACACGCCAGTATTTTGCCCCCCATGACTAGGAACTTATATTGAAAGCACAAAGTTTTAAAATTGCCAATTTAATTTAAAATATTGTTTATATTTGTTAGCTAGATTACGATTTATTTAAATTAGGCGTTGTGCTCATCACGCCTTCACCTTTTGTTGTCGATATCGCTTTTAACTGAGGGATATACTGGCTCTGATGTGGATTCATCTCTATTATTAGGGCAATACACTCATTTCGTTTTACAGATGACAAAGCAGTGAGGTCAAGCGTGGGGCGTTACTTGATTTTATTTATTTTCTTGGCGCTGACCGTATTGGTAGACACTTTGGCTTGGGTGTTCTTTCAAGAAAATATCAAAATGGTACACCTGATAGCATATTCTGCCGTCGTTAATTTATTGTTATTGGTATATTTTCATTTCAAAGAGCTGGGCCAAAAAGTGCATCAGCTCAGTCAGCGAAATGCTGAATTAGCTAAGCAAAACAGACTGCTTAATATAGATGTTGCCTCCCTTTCGGATAAAAACCAAAAGTATCAAACCTTACTCGATAGCTTACCTGATTTAGCCTGGGTAAAAGACCCGCAAGGCCGTTTCTTGGCGGTCAATGCCCAGTTTGAAAAAGCCTTTGGCGTCAATTATGAAACCTTGATAGGCAAGACTGATTTTGACCTTTCTCATCGAGCAGATGCTGAGCAATATCGCCAAGATGATCTCCATGTTATGGAAACGGCCCAACAATTAAGACAAGAATTTCTCGCAACGGCAGTTGATGGCTCACAGGCGTGGATTGAGCTGATTAAAGTGCCTGTTGTAAAAGCAGGTAAAGTAGTAGGCACTGCAGGCACCGCACGCGATATTAGCGAGCGCAAAAAAGCGCAAGAAAAACTGGCACATCTAGCCCATTATGACTCTTTAACCGGGTTAGCCAATCGATACTCGCTGGAACAAGACTTAAATCGACTTTTAGCTCTTAAGCCTGCTGATTTATTGGTTGCCTTTCTCGATATGGATAATTTTAAGTTAATCAACGATTCTATGGGCCATGCCGCAGGTGATAAGGCATTAGTCATTACCGCGGAGCGATTAAAACAAGCGGCTCCGGCCAACACGCAGGTTTACCGACTCAGTGGTGATGAGTTTGTGTTGGTTGCAGCTGATCTTAGTGAGCAACAACAGATAGAAGAGTGGGCACAACAAATAATGGATTGTGTTTGTCAGCGCTGTGAAATCGAAGCTTTTGAGTTTGATTTGGCGGTGACCATGGGGATCAGTTTATATCCCATGCATGGCAGTGAATGTTGGGAGCTAGTTAAAAATGCCGATATTGCTATGTATCAGGCCAAATTAGCGGGCAGGAAACGTTATCAATTATTTTCGGAGCAGTTCGCAGGCATAGCATTGAAGCAGTTGTCTATGGATAAGCGTTTACGGCTAGCAATCGAGCAAGAGCAGCTATTCTTGCGCTATCAGCCTATGGTCGATGGTGTTAGCGGTGCCATGGTTGGGATGGAGGCCTTGATCCGTTGGCAAGATCCTGAGCGTGGCGAAATTGGTCCTGCGGAATTTATTCCTTTTGCCGAGCAGTCGGGATTGATTTCTGACGTAGGCAAGTACGTGCTTAAGGCTGCGCTGCAACAACAAGCGCAATGGCATCAAGCTGGATTGAGCTGTGTGCCTGTCTCGATTAACGTTTCAGGGTTGCAATTTCATCAACATGATTTGGTCAAAGATATAGGTAAAAGCCTCAATGAAGCTGGCGTACCGGGTGAGCTCATTGAGCTGGAGCTAACCGAAAGCATCTTAATGAAAGATGAAATCAAGCTTAATAAAACGCTACATGAATTGCGTCAACTTGGCCTTAGCTTGAGTGTTGATGATTTTGGTACGGGATATTCCAACTTGGCTTATTTATCGCGTTTCCCGATCAGCAAACTCAAGATAGACCGTTCATTTGTTGACCATATAGACCAACAATCCGATCAACAAATTATTACCAAAGCCATAGTGGAGTTAGCGAAAAACCTGGGTCTTAATTTGGTTGCCGAAGGGGTTGAACGTGAAGCAGAGTTGCAACATCTCTTATCTTTGGGTTGCCCCACCATTCAAGGCTACTATTTTGCTAAGCCTTTATTGGCTAATGAAGTCGCCAGACTCCTTGAGCAAGATACGCCATTTGCCGTGACCGCTATCTGTTAGCCCGTCCCAATCTGACTTAAAAAGCATATATCAGCACTTTTTAGAATAAAATAATACATTGACTTAGTCTTTTATAATTTTTAGCATTATCCACCCCGTTTTTGTGGGGTGTTAGACCTTATTACTCAATACAATGCTATTACTAGTAAATGTATCTTAATCTCTCGTTTCATGCGCTCAGGACCCACTCATTACTATGATCCAATTGCAAAATTTGAATAAGACCTTTGGCTCGGGGGCGAATCAAGTGACGGCCCTGCAACAGGTTAGTTTAAATATCGAGGCTGGTCAGATATTTGGCGTGATAGGGGCTTCAGGTGCAGGTAAAAGCACCTTGATCCGTTGTGTCAATCTACTTGAACGCCCAGATTCCGGCCAAGTGGTGCTTGATGGCGTTGATTTAACGTTATTATCTAAATCAGAGTTAGCTCAAGCTCGCAGTAAAATAGGCATGATATTTCAGCACTTTAACTTGCTATCCTCGCGCACCGTCGCCGCCAATATTGCGTTGCCGCTAGAATTAGCGGGTGAGAGTAAAGCGAACATTAAGCAGCGAGTCGCTGAGTTATTGCCTTTAGTAGGCTTGGCCGACAAGGCAAATGTGTATCCGGCTCAACTCAGTGGCGGTCAAAAGCAACGGGTTGCCATTGCCAGAGCATTAGCCACGTCGCCTAAGGTATTGTTGTGTGATGAAGCAACGTCAGCCTTAGACCCGGAAACCACTAAATCGATTCTAAGCTTGCTAAAAGACATCAACCAAAAGCTGAATATTACGATTTTGTTGATCACCCATGAAATGGAAGTGATCAAAAACATATGTGATGAAGTCGCGATTATTGATGGCGGGCAGTTGATAGAGCAAAACAGTGTGGCTGCGTTTTTCTCTCATCCTAAAACCGAACTAGCCAAGCGCTTTATTGCGGCCACCATACACATTGAAATTCCTCATGATTATCAGGCTAGGTTACATGCTGATATTCGACCTGACACTTATCCTTTGGTGCGTTTAGGGTTTTCTGGAGCCAGTGTCGATGCGCCATTAATCTCTGAGATGAGCCGCCAGTTCAATGTCGATATCAGTATTTTAAGTGCCAATATGGACTACGCAGGCGGGGTCAAGTTTGGTTATATGCTAGCTGAATTGTTCGGGCAGCCAGATCAAACACAACAAGCAATCCAATTTTTAATCGAACATCATATTAGTGTGGAGGTCTTGGGCTATGTCTGATGCCATGATTGATTTACTCATCCAAGCCTTTGGTGAAACCCTCATGATGGTAGGATTGTCGGGGTTGATCAGTTGTTTATTGGGACTGCCACTCGGGGTTTTACTGCATAACACCAAAGCCGGTGAGTTATGGTCAAATCCTGCGCTAAACCATGTGTTAGGCATTATGGTTAATATTGGTCGCTCGGTTCCGTTTATTATTTTATTGGTCGCGATCATCCCGCTCACACGCCTCATTGTTGGTAGCTCTATCGGTACCTTGGCGGCGACCGTGCCTTTGACCATCGCAGCTATTCCTTTTGTCGCCAGATTGGTAGAAGGCGCGTTGATGGAAGTGCCAGACGGGTTAGTGGAAGCCGCTAATGCCATGGGGGCAAGTCCGCTGCAAATCATTTGTAAGGTGTGCTTACCGGAGGCCTTACCGGGCATTATCAACAGCATCACCATTACACTTGTAACATTAGTTAACTATTCGGCCATGGCTGGTGCTGTGGGCGGCGGCGGTTTAGGCGATGTGGGGATCCGGTATGGCTTTCATCGCTTCGAGCCGCAAATTCTGATTATTACTGTGGTGGTGCTGATTGCATTAGTGCAGTTAATACAAATGCTAGGTGACTACCTAGTGAACAAAGTGGATCATCGTTAAATTAATCATGGAAATTATAATGAAACTAAATTTAAAACAATATGTTGCAGCTCTTGCTGCGGTATTTTTTGTCACTGCTTGTAGCGATAATAGCGCGCCAGAGCAAGCTAACTCAGAGCCAAAAGCACAGATTGAAACCATTAAAGTAGGGGCTATCGCTGGCGCTGAAGCTCAGCTAGTAGAAGTCGCCAAGCAAGTGGCGAAAGAAAAATTTAACCTGAACGTGGAAGTGGTTACCTTCACCGATTATGTGACGCCTAACATTGCCTTGTCTGATGGCAGTATCGATGCAAACGCGTTTCAGCATCAGCCTTACCTAGATACCATGGTGAAAGATCGCGGCTTTAAAATTGTTAACGTAGCCAACACCTTTGTTTATCCAATCGCGGCTTACTCTAAAAAAATTAAAGACATTAGCGAGTTAGAAGAGGGCGCTAGCATTGCTATTCCTAATGATCCGACTAACCAAGGTCGTTCATTGATCTTATTAGCTAAGCAAGGTTTGTTTAGCTTAAAAGAAAATGCCGGACTTAACGCCAGCATTATGGATGTTGTTGATAATCCAAAAGGCTTCAAATTTGTTGAGCTAGAAGCTGCGCAGTTACCGCGTTCATTAGATGATGTTGCACTGGCGGTGATTAACACAACTTATGCTTCTTCAATTGATTTACTACCAACGCGCGATGGTTTATTTGTTGAAGATAAAGATTCGCCTTACGTAAACATCATTGCGACACGTGAAGATAATAAAGATGCGCAGAAAGTGGCGCAGTTTATTCAATCATTCCAATCTGAAGAAGTTTATCAAGCGGCACAAGAGCTGTTTAAAGGCAGTGTGGTAAAAGGCTGGTAAGCCAAATTTCTTACTATAACTAACCACAAAGGCCACCTCACTGGAAAGTTGAGGTGGCTTTTTTTATGTTATTGCTTAACTTCAATTCTGGTTAATGGATCCAGCCAATGAATATCGTATGAATAAGTAGCAAAACTTCGTTTTCAAGGATGAAAACGCAGAGCGTACAGGGATATATTCACCGCGTTTTTGCGGATTATTTATACGATATAGCTTATCCAAAGCTCAGGTTAGTTACGGTTATACTCTGGAGCATGCATCTTCAAGTTGATTAGGTATATGACTCGGCCATCGCTAAGATAGCTTGCCATTCTTGTTGGGTAACCGGTTGGACCGACAAGCGTCCCTGTTTAAGTAATACCATGTCAGCCAGAGCTGGGTTAGCCTTTAGGCGCGCTAGACTTATCACGCGTTTAAAGCTGGCTTGATACTTAATGTCGACGCAAAACCAGCGAGGCTGCTCAAAGCTGGCCTTAGCATCAAAGTATTTACTGGTATCGTCAAATTGAGCGGGATCGGGGTAGGCGGCGCGAACGATTTCTGCAATGCCCACCACGCCTATGTCTTTACACTGGCTATGATAAAACAGCACTTGATCGCCTTGGCTTACCTGATCGCGCAAGAAGTTTCGTGCTTGATAGTTGCGGATCCCATCCCACTTCGCTGTTTGCTCTGGTGCCGTTGCTAAGTCTCGAATACTGTAATCATCCGGCTCAGATTTAAATAACCAATAATTCATTCGTACTTCCTAGTCAATTATTGGCCGAACTCGGTCCAAATAGGGGCATGATCCGATGGCTTATCTATGCCACGCAATTCATAATCAATTCCCGCAGCTTTAGCCTTGGCCGCTAAGCTCGGGGTGGCCAATATCACATCGATACGCAGTCCTCGATTATCATCAAACCCTTTAGAGCGGTAATCAAACCAGCTGAATTGATCTTCCACCTTAGGATGCAGTTGACGAAAGGTATCCACTAAGCCCCAATTGGTTAACCTAGCCAGCCATTCACGCTCTTCGGGCTGGAAACTACATTTACCGGTTTTTAACCAGCGCTTGGCATTAGCTTCGCCGATACCGATATCTAAATCTGTGGGTGAAATATTGATATCGCCCATCACGATGAGTTGCTCGTTATTACTGTGCTCTGTTTCTAAATAGTGTTGCAGATCTTGGTAAAATTGGCGCTTATAGGGAAACTTAGTTTCGTGGTGAATATTGTCACCCTGAGGGAAATAACCATTGAGGATGCGCACTGGTTGGCCTTGCTCGTCGGCAACGGTCACCATGATCATCCGGCGCTGAGCATCTTCGGTATCGGTTGCAAATCCTTTTTGCACGGATAAGGGCTGTTGCTTACATAACATGGCCACACCGTAATGTGCCTTTTGGCCATGAAAATAGACGTGGTAACCCATGGCTTCCACATCGGCTAAGGGAAAGGCTTCATCATGGACTTTAATTTCTTGCAGACCAATAACGTCAGGCTGGTGTTTTTCAATCAGCGCTGCAAGCTGATGTAACCGGGCACGTAGGCCATTAATATTAAACGAAACGACTTTCATGATGTGACCTTTGGAGATATCAAAAGGTCACATACTAGAGCAGTGGTTTTTATTATTCAATATAACTTAAGCTGTCGGGGGCTCAGTGGCCAGCTGGCTTACCTTATTAGCTTTATGTTGTTGACTGATATAGACGCCAAGGAAAATCAAGCCGATGGCCATTCCTTGTAATAAGGTGATGGTTTCGCCAAGCAATAATACCGCCAGCAATAAAGCAAACACCGGAGTTAGGTTCGAAAAGGCGGCTACTTTAAGCACACTGAGCTTTGAAATTGAGTAATTATACAAACCATAAGCGCCTAAGGTGACAAAGGCACCAAGGTAAAAAATACTCAGTAAACCAGCGGTATTATGCTCGGTTGGGAAGGGGGTAAATGCTGCTTGTGGGGCAAAGAATAAGCTGCCACTGAGGCCTTGTAGGGCAATCAAGGTGAGTGGTGAATAGCGAGTACATAGCTTTTTGACGCACAAGGTGTAAACCGCAGCGAAAAATAGCGCAATAATTTCTAACGTATTGCCCAGTAATGGATTTGGCGCATGATCTGACGTTTCAGATACTAAAGACAGTAAAATGCTGCCGCCGATACATAAGGTAAAACCAAAGGCTAAAGTAGTGCTGCAGCGCTCTTTTAGAAAAATCCAAGCCAATAGGGCAACAAAAATGGGCAAACAAGAAACTAGCACACCGGCTTGTGCTGCGGACGTGTATTGCATGGCTTGGCCTTCAAACCAAAAGTATAAGCAAGGCTCAGCGGCACTCATCAGTAGCAATAGTTTCCAATCTCCTGCTTGGTAGGTAAAGCGACGTACCCAGCGCCATAGCAAAAGACAACAAACCAGCGTGGTGGACATGCGTAAAAACATAACCCATTCAGGTGGATAGAATAAAATGGCCTGTTTTAAGGCTATATATGAGCTGCCCCAGATGATCATGGCGATCGTCAGGCATAGGTTTGCTGGCATCTAAATTAGTCCGTTAATTTAACTTTATACTTTGGTATTGGTGGCTAATTTACCTGCCTTTGTAGCTTTAATCCAGCGTATTGCATTGTCTTGATAAAGTCTTTATCGCGTCATCTTCTTAACAAATACCACCACGAATAAGGCTAAGGTAAAACTGCCAGTAAAGGCCTCAATAGCAGCCATGCCTCGCGATAAACCAACCGGGGTAAAGTCACCATAGCCCAAGGTGGTAAAGGTGACCACGCTATAATACAGGCACTCTAAAAAGGAAATTGTATTGTCGAGAAGACCATGCTCGTGGTTAAAAGCAACAATTTCACCAGCAAAACTGATACCAAAGAAGAAGTAGAAGATGGCACTGGCCACGATCAATAACAAGGAAAATAGCACCACTCGGATGGGCTCCTCGCCATAACCACAAAACAGATCAACGGTTTTTGAAAATAACCTTGAGAAAGAGAAGAGTGGCATTTGGTAGCGGCGCATGGTTAATTCACGCTGTAAAAACGGACCCGCTAAAGAAAACAAACCTTGCTGTTCACCGGCTTTGCGTAAATCTCGATAAATTTCTTCGGCTTGCTCATAGTTGTCTAACATGGCTTCAAAATCGTGATTTTTTTTCGCTTGCTCGGCGCGCTTTTCTTGCAGTAACTGGTTGCCCACTTTGATATTGTCGATTTTGGCTTTGATCAGTTTGACGCCAAGTAAATTACAGTCGCCTAAATGCACACAATGCAGATTTGCCCCAGTCAAGTCGGCTTTCATCAAGCTGCCTTTGCACAAGGAAGCATTAAACAAATGTGCACCACGCAAGTTGGCTCGATAAAAATCACTACCACTGAGATCGTAGCCGGTCTTAGCGCGAGGTTTAACGAGGTTAACGCCTTCCAAATTTGCATGTTGCAATGCTAAGCCATGCAGCATGCCGCCGCCTTTGGCGTACTCTTCTAGCCGTTTACTTATGTCTGTACCGGTTTTATCTGTGTGTGGGTCATGCCAAAAGCACAATCCGCTTGGGCCTGCTTCTTGCTCACACCTTGCACCTAGGTGATCATGAAATTTACAACACCCCGACTTGTTTGAAGAAATACTACTTGATGCCATTTCTCATCCTTAACAGCGTATTACTCATGGCTAACTCAAGGTTAGTATAGGCCAGTTATACAAGCTTGTTGCGGTCATCATTATTGCTTTTCTTATTTTAATATTCGATTTTTTAGGGTTAATGCTGCTAAAAAGCCTGCTTGTTTTCGATTTGTTGTGAATTATGATAAATAAAAACGGGAAAGAGGATAAATCAATGGGCTTATTAGTAGACGGAAAGTGGCAAGACAAGTGGTATGACACGGGTAAGACCAAGGGTGAATTTAAACGCGAACAAAGCCAGTTTCGCCATCTTATTGAAGCCAATAGCCAAGAGGGCTTTACGCCTGATTCGGGGCGCTATCATCTTTATGTGTCATTAGCCTGCCCATGGGCTCATCGCACCCTTATTTTTCGTAAATTAAAAGGGTTAGAGTCGCATATTTCAGTCTCTGTGGTTAGCCCAGATATGCTGTCGCACGGTTGGGAGTTTGATGCCGAGCTCGGGCTGGTGGATGATCTATACCAAAGTCAGTATTTGTATCAGATCTATCAAAAAGCGGATCATCAATATACAGGCAGAGTAACTGTGCCCATATTATGGGATAAGCAAACCCAGCGTATAGTGAACAATGAATCGGCCGAAATTATCAGAATCTTTAATAGCGCTTTCAATGAGCTAACAGGTAATAAACTGGACTTTTATCCGTTGGAACTAAGGAATGAAATAGATGCGTTCAATGCAACCATCTACGACAACATAAACAACGGCGTTTATCGCTGTGGTTTTGCCACGACTCAAACCGCATATGAATCGGCATTTACTACGTTATTTGCAGAATTAGATAGGCTAGAGCATCACCTTGCCAGCAACCGTTTCTTACTGGGTGATAGATTAACGGAAGCGGATTGGCGATTATTTACCACCTTAGTACGTTTTGATGCGGTTTATGTTGGTCACTTTAAATGTAATCAAGCTCGTATTGCCGATTACCCCAATCTGCAAGGTTATTTAAAGGAGCTATATCAAACACCAGGAGTGGCAGAAACGGTGAATATGAGTCATATAAAGCGGCATTATTACTACAGTCATACCATGATTAATCCGACCCAAGTGGTGCCGGTAGGGCCTAGTTTAGACTTTGAATCGCCCCATCTTCGGGACCAGATTAGCGCTAAGTAAGTAATGACTTACTTGCGTTTATTCACCTTGGCAACGGCTTGATGGAAGTCGTCTTTAAGGGATAAAAAACGCTCTCGGTGACTGGCTGAGAGCGGCATGCCTTCAAGGCTATTAATGCAAGCTTCACATTCATCAGTGAATTTACGCGCTTGTTTGCTATCAAGTAACAGCAGTTTAATGGTTGCTTGCAATTTATTAATGGCGGCACCTGAATTCATTGGGGCTTTTTTCAGTGCTCGATCGAAATAGCCTCGTGCTACTTCATAGTCTTCATGCTCATACGCTTGCTTACCTGCTTGGTTTAGCTCGTTAAAGGTAGTCAGCGCCTCTTTCATTTCCCCTTGGGTAACGTCAGTTAAGGTTTTATTGGTGACTTCATCGACCACATCACGTTGCGCTAACGTTTGGGCCATTGACTCGGCATACTCATATTCACCTATGGCAACCAGTGCCAACATAGACTCCGCTAAAATTGGCGTTGAAGCCTCATCATGCTGCTCCAAAATCGGCTCGATTGCATGTAACAAGGTGCGCTTGGCTTTGAGCATTTCGCCTTTGGTCTCATGGACTCTGGCGTGGCAAATGTTCTCGTACATATCAAAGTCAAAGTCTTCTTGGCGACCTTCTTCATGGCGGCCTTTAAACAGAGCTGAGTGCACATCTTGTAAAATACGATTACGGCGGTGGATATCGTCGGTGTGTTTAGCTGCTTGTAAGATGCTGCGAATGTAATTGGCTAAGTGTTCGATAGCCGGATAAAACGAATTTCGTGATAGCTGTAAAATCGCGCCAAAGCTGTCTTTAGCCATTTCATATTCTTGCGCATCGGTAGCGAGGCGAGCCAATAATCTATGGCGCTCGACACTGTGATAAGCCAGCTCCGCAGCGCGCGTCACAATACTTAAGGCTTTTTCGGCATTCCCTTTGCCTTCATAGGCGCGACCGAGCCATTCATAAGCATCAATCAATAACGAGTTAGACTTAATGACTTTTTCTAATGTGGTGATGGCCTTGTCATAATCGCCCTGCAAAAAATAGACTTTGCCTAAGGTAATACAAGCCCAAGTAAATTCCCGTTGTTCAACGATTTTTTCCAGCAATACCTGAGCTGAATCATAACGCTCGGTGCGGATCAGCATTTCGGCCATGAGATTGCGGCAGTAATTTTTATAGCGCGTATCTTCTTTTAGTTTACGGCGACACAAAGCCGCAACCTGATCGTATTTTTGATCCCGCAGGGCGGTGAAGACGTCGATTAATTCACTTTTCTTTCTAAAGCAGCGTTGAATTCGGGTATCGAGTTGATGACCGGAAAAGGGTTTCATCAAATAATCATCGGGCTCTAATTCGAGGGCGGTGAGCACCATAGAGCGAGAATTGTCCCCCGTCACTATGATAAAAATGGACTCAACACTGATTAAGTTATTGCGTCTCAGGTATTCCAGTAACTGGCGGCCATTTCTTCCTGTGCCTAAGTTGTAATCGACCAACAAGAGATCAAAGGGGATTTCACGGCACATTTTGACGGCAGATTCAGCATTATCAGCAAAATAGACAGAGTTACAACCTAGGTTGGTGAGCATGGCTTTGAGCATCACTTGAAAAGCGCGCTGATCATCAACGATCAGAACCTTTTTACTGTGGTAGCGGTAAAGTTGTTGTTCCAATAGGTTTCCTACATGCTCACTGAAGGTTGGTTCGAAAAATATGTGTGTCTGCCTATGCTAACCAAAACCCGAGTTGCGTTTTGGGGTACCGCAATTGCATTAATCCTCGATCACCAAGATTGTAGTCAATAAACAATCAACAAGCGACCGTTGCATCGGGCGATTATAGTGATATCAGAAAAAAATGTTCATGTATTTTGCCATTGCGCCGATATAAGCATTAACTCCAAGCGATAAGTAGTGATGTAGCTTAATGATCTCAGGCCAAATACGTGAACTCTTACTGACCGATGAACTGCAATTGGGCTCACGCCTCAATCAGGCTGTGCATCATGGTCATCGTGCTGAGTTTTCACTATTGCTGAGCATGCTATGTGCCGATGTGCCTGAATGGCCACAGTTTGCTCTTGCTGATAAACCACTGATGAAAAAATCCGATGTGGATTTACGTCGTGAGTTTGGTTTGGCTAACCCTGTCCCGCTAAGGGGAGCGGGCATAACCGCTGAGCGTGCCAAACAGTACAGTGATTTAACCAGCCAAGGTTTAACTAGCTCGGTAAGATTAATGGAATTGCTACAGCCTAAACCCCTGTGTCAGCCTGATAGTACGGGTGGGCTAGGGCAAGAAGTCCTTGATAATATTAGCTTGAAAAAGCGTTTACAGTGGATGGAGCAACTCACTAAGGCGGTGCCCAAGCCGGTTAAGTATGAGCAAGTGAGTATGAATCAGGTAATTGAAGGTTTTGATTACAGTAAAGATCTTAAGTTGCACAAACTTGATATGGTGGCTTAACGGCCCTTCTACTCAAAGAGCCGTCACAACAAGCGGTTATCTAAACACCACGGTTTTATTACCGTAAACAAACACTTTCTCGTCCAACACTAGCGACAGTGCGCGTGTTAGCACTAATTTTTCAACGTCTTTACCTGCCTTCGCCATGTCTTGTGCACTGAAGGTGTGATCTACGTGGATCACGTCTTGAGTGATGATTGGCCCTTCATCTAAGTCATTGTTGACAAAGTGAGCGGTGGCACCAATGATTTTAACACCGCGATCAAACGCTTGCTTATATGGGCTAGCTCCGATAAATGCGGGCAAGAAGCTGTGGTGGATGTTAATGATTTTATTTGGATAATTCGCGACAAACTCTGGCGTTAAGATACGCATGTATTTCGCCAATACCACATAGTTAGGATCATATTGGTTGATCAATTCAACAATCTTAGCTTCGTGCTCAGGACGGCTTAAGCCCTCGTGGCTAACGGTGTGATAAGGAATATCAAATTTACTGACCAAATCTTCAAGGGCATCATAGTTACCGATAACGGCAGCAATTTCGACATCCATGCCACCGTAAGCTTGTTTCATTAAGATATCACCTAGGGCATGCGCTTCCTTGGTTACCAAGATCACGATACGCTTACGACCGGCTTGTACTAGGTTGCGATTGGCTCCAGCAGGCAGTGCTGAGTCAATATCAGCAAGGAAGGTTGCATCATTAAAATGCCCTTCGAGCTCGGTGCGCATAAAGAAGCGACCAAAGTCGTTATCTACAAACTCATTGTTTTTTATGATATTTAACTGGTGCTTGTAACAAATGTTAGTAATTTGTGCGATTAGCCCTTTCTGATCTTGGCAATCGGTCAGTAATATTTTGCGTTCCATTTCGCTGCTCATCTAATTAGTTTTTGCCACAACAGGCTTTAAATTTCTTTTTACTCATACAGGGGCAAGGTTCATTTCGCCCCGGAATGACGGATTGATTTTTCGGATTAAAGATCCCATCGACATATACCCATGCACCATTGATTCGGCTAAAGTTCGATTTTTCATGGTGATATTGCAATTCCCCATCGACCATAAACCAAGCCACAAACTCAACCACGCCCGCTTGATCCGCTGGGCCACCTTCTGATGCGAGTACGTTTAAACTGCGCCAATCGGTTTCTTTACCGGATTGCGCTAATGCCGCAGGAGTCAGTTTATGGCGCGTGTCTGGGTGCCAAGTGTTGAATAGGTAATCCCCTTGTTGCTCAATATAAGCGCTAAAACGTGATCGCATCAAGGCTTCACACGTGGGCGCTTGCTTTAGCCCGAGATGATACGGCTGACAACATTCTTGATAGGGTAATGGATTACCACAGTGGCAATGGGACATTGATTTCTCCTTAACGGCGCTATTATGCACACCTTAATGGAGATATTGAAGGCATATCACAAGAGAAAATATGGATAAGATCAATAAAGCCGTCATAGCATGGATGACGGCTTTAGAAGATTCAAACTGTTACGGCGTTATTTAGGGGATGCACACAGGGTGTCATCCAATATCAACGCCGTGCAAAAATGAATTTAAATGCTTAAATTTGCGCTAATAAATAGTGCGTTAGCATAGGCACGGGGCGGCCGGTTGAGCCTTTACTGCCTTGCCATGCTGTGCCTGCGATGTCTAGATGAGCCCAGTTGTATTTTTCAGCGAAGGCTTTTAAGAACATGGCCGCAGTGATTGAGCCACCCGCGCGGGCGATGTTGCCCGTGTTGCGTAAATCCGCAAATGGCGAGGTGATTTCAGCCGCATAGTCTTGCCATAAAGGCATTGGCCAGCCGCGATCCCATGATTCTGTGCCAGCAGTTAATAATTGTTGGCTGAGCTTGTCGTCGTTGGCGTAAACGGCAGTGGGGTGAATGCCTAAACCAACAATAACGGCGCCAGTTAGGGTCGCGATGTCGATAACACTGGCGGGGTTAAAACGTTCAGCATAGGTAAGGGCATCGGCTAACACCAAACGGCCTTCGGCATCGGTATTGATGATTTCGATGGTTTTACCACTCATGCTGGTAACGACATCACCAGGTTTAGAGGCGCGAGCCGATGGCATGTTTTCTGCTGCAGCGATAATAGCAACCACATTTAGTGCTGGTTTTAGCTCGGCTAGGGTGTGCATGGTGCCTAGGACAGAAGCTGCGCCGCCCATGTCATACTTCATTTCTTCCATGCCTGCGCCTGGTTTCAAGCTGATACCGCCACTGTCAAAGGTTAAACCTTTACCTACTAATACGTGAGGCGCTTGGTTTTCGTTGGCGCCTTGATACTTCAATACAATCAGTTTGGCTGGCTCATCACTGCCTTTTGAGACAGATAAAAATGATCCCATCCCCAATGCTTGCATATCGCTTTCTTCGAGTACTTCAAGCTCAAATGCGCTGTCTTGCGTGGCCAGTTCAGCTGCAAAATCAGCTAGGTAAGTTGGCGTACAAATGTTTGAAGGTAGGTTGCCAAGCTCTTTGGTAATGTTCATGCCTTTGGCAATGGCCTGACCTAATTGCACCGCAGCGGTGTTTTCTTGCTCGGTGATAAAGTTCACTAGCTCGATTTTTAGAGCGGGTGTTTTGTCCGATTTAGTGGTGTCGTAGCTGTAAAGACTGCTTAGCCATTGTTGAGTCACCTGAGTTAAGGTCCAATCTAGGCTGCGGCCCGTAGGAACTAATGCTTCTATTGCGAGGTTTAGTTGCTTTTGGCTGTCTTTAGTCGCCGTTGCTAGGCTTTGTACAAGCTTAAGTAATTCATTTTCATCGAACTTTTCACGTTTACCTGCGCCAACCACTAAAATGCTTTGCTGCTGGCCAAAGTAGGGCGTCACCACACCTGTTTTGGTTGCAATAACATCTTGTTCAATCAGGGCGGCAATAGCATGTTCAGCCTCAAGGCCAGCTAGCGCTTGATGATCATCTTGAAATACAGGTACCACTAGGGTGTGATTGTCGAGTTGACGGTTAGTTGTAAAGTTAAACTTCATAATACTGCTCTATTTATTTGTTTTATATGTAAATGGTAGGGCTGCACTACAGCCAAGCTTATAGCAAAGCGGAAGTGCAGGGTAATGGATGTCGCTATTCATGGCTAGCAATGGCTAGCCATTGCTCCCGAGTTGTTGCCAAAAATAAGCAAAATCGAGCGCTTTGGCATAAGCACTTTGTTTTAAATCAGCTGCGCCAGCGTGACCACCTTGGGTATTTTCGTAATAGAAAAATGGGTAATTGAGTGCTTCCATCTTGGCCGCAAGTTTACGGGCGTGGCCTGGATGAACGCGGTCATCTTTGGTTGAGGTTCTAAACAACACCTTGGGATAAGACTGATTAGGTTTTAAGTTTTGGTATGGCGAATAGGTTTTAATCACGTTCCAGTCTGCGCTGATATCTGGGTTGCCATATTCTGCCATCCAGCTTGCACCGGCCAATAATAGATGAAAACGCTTCATGTCCAACAAGGGCACTAAAATGTCGATGGCGTTAAATAACTCAGGGCGTTGGGTTAAACATACGCCCATTAATAAACCCCCATTAGAGCCGCCCATCGCGCCAAGGTGTTTGGGTTGCGTGACTTTTCTGCTAATCAAGTCTTCGGCCACGGCAAAAAAATCATCATAAGCGCGCTGGCGATGGTGCTTTAACGCCGCTTGATGCCAAGCGGGACCAAATTCTCCGCCTCCACGAATGTTAGCAATAACATAAGCGCCCCCTTGAGCCAGCCAAGTGACACCTGCGTGGGCCAGATAACTCGGCTTAAGTGAAACTTCAAAGCCACCGTAACCATAGAGTATGGTAGGTGTGCTGCCATCTAAGGCGAGATCCTTGTTAGCAATTAAGTAATAGGGAACTCGGGTGCCATCTTTAGAGTTGACCCAGTGCTGTTTTACTTCTAGCTGGGTGGCATCAAATTGTGGCGCTAATTGTTGGATAACCTGCGGGGCTTGGTTTGGCCCAATTAAGAGTAAGGATTCAGGCATTAAAAAGCCTTCGGCTTTGACCAGCACGGTATCGTCATCTTCATTAGTGTCGATGATAGATAAACTTAAATTATCTTGTGGCGTCAGGTCGCGTACCTGCCAGTTGCCGTCTAAGCACAATAGGCGTGAAGAAACATTGTCTAATACTTCAATATAAATCACGTTGCCAGCTGTGCTTATTCGCTCAACAGCGGCTTGGCTGCCTGCTCGATAGACTAGCTCAGGTTGAATTTCTTTACATAATAATGAAGTCATCGGCAGGGCAATCAGATCGGCTTGGTTAAACTCTTGCCAATCGGCTTTTAAGGTTATCAGTAGCTGATTATTGAATAGGCCGTGGATCTGATGCTCTTGAGGAAGCGGTAACTCAATTAATTTCTGTCCCACTAAGATGTAGGTCTTATGGTGGAAAAAGTCGATACAACGGCTAACGCCACTGTAACTGTGATCGCCATGCTCTAATCGAAACGTAAATAACCCCATTTCGTTGCTAGGAATGGTGAGCAGATGTTTACTCTGACTCAGTGGCTGCCCTCGACGCCAAAGCTTTAATTGCGCGGGGTAACCTGAATCGGTCAAGCTATTTGGGCCAAAGTCAGTGCCGACTAACACTTGCTGTTCATTTACCCAAACAAGGCTACTTTTCGCTTGCGGTAAGTAAAAACCATCGCTGACAAAAGCTTGGTTAGTTAAGTCAAATTCACGAACTTCACTGGCGTCACTGCCGCCTGGGCTTAACGTGATAAGGGCTTTGTTATGCTGCGGGGCTAATACATCAATTTGCTTAACCACCCAAGCTTGTCCTTCCGCTTCACTTAGGGCATCAATATCAAGCAAGGTTTGCCACTCGACAGAGTCTTGGCCGTTGGCGAATTGTGCGAAGTTGGTCTTACGCCAAATGCCTTTAACATGTTCCTTGTCTTGCCAAAAGTTATAGTAGTCGCCTTGGCGGCGTTGACCATAAGGGATTTTTTGGTCGTTTTCTAAACTGGATAATATGGCTTGTTGAAACGGTTTAAATTCCTTAATACTCTCTAATTCAGCTTGGCTACGCTGGTTTTGTTGATTAACCCAAGTTAGTGCTTGCTCACCTTCTACCTCTTCTAACCATAGAAAGTTATCTTCGAGCAAGTTATCTTGTACTGAGTGATCTTGTATCAAGTCATCTTGTACCATGTTACAACTCCTGTTCCATATTGATTTGTGCACGGTAAAAAGTCAGACCATGCAGCTAGGTTGGCGGTACTCATTTTCCATTGTTTGGCTTCCCCATAATCTACTGATATTGCCAAGAATAGAGGCCGTAAAATAGCGGATGTCAAAAAGTGCCTATGGATAAGCCCTAAGGGTGCACTAGATGAGGCCAACTTAGGTGACTAAGGCGCTGAGTAAGTCTTAATAATGATAATTATTATCTGTTTTTGGGCAGGTTTTTTTGTGCAATAGACCCACTTTTGTCCCTTGCTTTTGAGTGAGTTTGCAGAGTGAAGTTGTACTAGGATCATTTATTGATACTGTGCGTATCGTGCAGTGAGGCTTTCTGGCTTGGCACAGCAAGGCGATAGGTTAGCCGTGCTAGAATGCGGCAATTTTAAAATGGTGCGATAGTATCAAGCGTCCCACCAGCGGCCAATACCGAACTGGTCGTCTGAGTCGGCAGTACTGATTCAAGCTGAATCGTTAGCTCAAGAAGGAGAGAGGGTTGTGCTAGCCTATTTTATCCGGCGTTTATTGCTGGTTATTCCCACATTTATTGGTATTACCGTACTGGTGTTTACCATTACTCGCTTTGTTCCCGGTGGCCCGATGGAGCGTGCGATTGCTGAAATGCAGCAAATGAGCTTGTCGCAAGGCTCAAGCATGAGCAGCAGTTCATTATCAGAAGAGCAACTCGCAGAATTAAGTGCCTTCTATGGGATGGATAAGCCAGTGTGGCAAGCCTATCTCGACTGGATGGCGAAATTATTACAAGGCGATTTAGGTGAATCTACCTTTTACCAAGATCCCGTACTTGATCTGATTTTAGAGCGCTTACCCGTATCTACCTTTTATGGGGTCTGTTTATTCTTAATCAGTTACGGTGTGTCGATCCCCTTAGGTATCGCCAAAGCCCGCCATCATGGCAGCTGGTTTGATAACCTTTCATCCATTGCTATTTTTGTCGGCTTTGCTTTGCCCGGCTTCGTGGTGGGTATTTTACTGCTTACGGTATTCTCATTTCAGCTTGAGTGGTTTCCCTTTGGTGGTTTTGTCAGTGATGAATTTGAAGACTTAGAAACCTTAGGTGAACAAATTTATGAAATTCTTTGGCATGCCGTGTTGCCTTTGTTGGCGTATGCCATCGGTGACTTTGCCATTTTAACCATGACAATGAAAAACTCACTGATGGAGAACCTGTCAGCGGATTACGTGCGCACCGCAATCGCTAAAGGCCTGCCATTTGATCGCGCGCTAAAACAACACGCATTGCGTAATAGCTTGATCCCGATTGCCAGTCACTTTGGTGCCGTGGTTAGCGTCTTCTTTGCCGGCTCTTTCTTAATTGAAGCGGTATTTAATATCGACGGCATAGGCTTATTAGGTTACGACGCTATCTTGCAGCGCGATTATCCTGTGGTTATGGGTATCTTAGTGATGACTTCAATCGCCATGATGATAGGTAATATCTTGTCGGATATCTGTGTTGCCTTGGTTGATCCACGAGTTAAGTTTGGGAAGTAGTATGATGAAATTAAATCCGTTAACGCTGAAAAAACTTAATCGCTTTCGATCCATCAAACGTGGCTACTACTCCGCTATCATTTTGTTAGTGCTGGTATTGTTGTCTGCTTTTGCCGAACTTTGGGTCAATAACCGGGCGGTGATCGTTAAATACAATGGTGATTTCTATTTCCCAACCTACAGCGATGTCTATTCGGGCAAAACTTTTGGTTTGGATTATGCCTATGAAACCAAATACCGTGAATTACAACAGCAATTTGCTGAAGAAGGCGGTGATAACTGGGTATTAATGCCATTTATTCCGTATAACGCTTTTGAAAATAACTATAGCGAAAACGAGTACCCGCCGACGGCGCCTTCCTTTGAGGATAAGCATTATCTAGGGACAGATACCTACGGCCGTGACGTGGCAGCGCGTTTGATTTATGGTTTTCGTTTAGCCATGGGCTTTGCATTTTTGGTTATGGCTATTTGTTACACCATAGGGGTCACGGTTGGCTGTTTCATGGGCTATTGGGGCGGTAAAGCAGACTTGTTAGGCCAACGTGTGATTGAAATCTGGAGTCAGCTGCCGGGCATTTACGTGATCATGATTATCGTGTCTATCTTTGGCTCAAATTTCTGGCTGTTTGTGATGATTATCGTCATGTTTAACTGGACCGCCATGACTTGGTATATGCGAACGCTTACCTATAAAGAGAAAGCGCGTGAATATGTGATGGCGGCCAAAGCGCAAGGCGCTTCAACCGCACGCATCATATTTAAGCACATCATGCCCAATACCTTGGTGATGATAGTGACCATGGCTCCGTTTACCATAGTGAGTAACTTAACCTTATTGACTTCGTTAGATTACTTAGGGTTAGGTTTAGCGCCACCAACGCCAAGTTGGGGTGAAATGTTATCTCAGGGTAAAGATAATCTAGACGCGGTGTGGATTGTGGCCTCTGTGGTCACGGCCATTGTGGTGGTATTAACCATGGTTACCTTTGTTGGTGAAGCGATTCGTGAAGCCTTCGATCCGAAAAAACACACTAAATACATTTAAGGAAATGACGGGGCATTGACTTGCCTTGTCACTTAAGCGCCTGTTCAAGTTGTCAGGCGGAACATGGAAAAAGGACAGATTATGAAGTTAAGTCTAAAATTGCATTACGGCCTGATTGCGGCCATAAGTCTCTTTTCGACAGCCGTCTTCAGTGCTGAGCTGCCTCAAGGACTGGTTTGGGAAAATAATTTAGACCAACCGGTATTTGCTTCAGATAAAGCAAAAAAAGGCGGTACCTTGCGCCTTTATACCGACAGCTACCCACCTACATTTCGTGTGGTTGGGCCAAACTCCAACGGTGAGTTTCGCGAGTATATTTTGGGTAACCAAATGGCATTGACCATGTTGCATCCCAATACCAAAGAGTTCATTCCACAAATCGCCACAGAGTGGGCGGTTAAAGATGATTTTAAAACCGTTTACTTTAAGTTAAACCCAGCGGCGCGTTGGTCTGATGGTGAGCCTGTTACGGCAGATGACTTCGTTTTTGCCCGTGAATTTCACTTAAACCCAAATATTAAAGCGCCTTGGTATCACGAGTATTACACCAATCAATTGGTTGATGTGACCAAGTACGATGATCATACGATCTCGATTACCTTAGGTGAGGCCAAAGAAAAGCAAGAGTTGATTGCCGCGACCAGTATTATTCCTGTACCTGAGCACTTCTATAAAGGTCGCATTGGTGAAAATTGGGTTAGAGAAGCAAACTGGGAAGTAGCGCCAAATACAGGTCCTTACATTCTAAGTAACTTTCGTAAAGGTAAAACCGTTACCTTTAAACGCAATCAAGATTGGTGGGCCAAAGATCTTAAGTTTCAGCAGAATCGATTCAACGTCGATAAAATTCGCATTAAGATCATTCGTGACAAAGCCATTGCTTACAAGCACTTCTTAAAAGGTCAGTTAGATACTTTTGAAATGCCTGAGCCGATTTACTGGCATGAAAAAACCAAAACCCGTGAATTTGCCTCTGGCTATATCTTAAAAACCTTAGCTTATAACGATAAGCCTCGGATCCCTTGGGGTATTTATCTAAATACTAAATCGCCCTTGCTGTCGGATATCAATATTCGCTTAGGCTTACAACATGCCATGAATATGCAAAAAGGCATTGATAAAGCCCTACGTGGTGATGTCCAGCGTTTGCCTCAGTTCACCTCAGGCAATGGCGTTTACCAAGCAGACATCAAACCGCGCGAATTTGATTTGGCTAAAGCGGAAGAGTACTTCAGTAAAGCCGGTTGGAGTGAGCGTGATGAAACGGGCATTCGCGTTAAAGACGGTCAACAATTGTCCATTGAATTGATGTACAACGGCGATGAGCGTAACGACCTAATGGTTATTTTGCGTGAAGAAGCCAAAAAAGCCGGCGTTGATTTACGTCTAAACAAGGTGGATTTCACTACCCGTATTCGCACCGTTGGTGAGAACAAACACCAAGCTTATTGGGGCGGTTGGGGTGTGGGTGTGCTTGCACCTGCTTATTGGCAATTTTTCCACTCGGTTCATGTGGGACAAAATAATACCAATAACACCACCAACACGGCGGATCCTGAACTAGATAAGTTAATTGAAGCTTATCGCACTGAGTTTGATGTTGAGACGCGCATCAAGCAAGCCAAACAAATCCAGCATATGATCCACGATCAGGCCATGTTTATCCCGGGTTATCAGGAGTCAACTTCGCGCGCTGCTCATTGGCGCTGGGTACATACACCAGAAGTGCCGATCACGCGTATGTCCAGAGCCATGTTTAAACTTGATGCCGCCATGACATTTGGCTTGTTCTGGATTGATGAAGAAGAGAAAGAAGAAGTGCTAAAAGCACGTAAAAAGCGTATTCCTTATGAGCCAGAGGTGAAGATAGATGAAACCTTTAAAATCTAACCCTAGCTCAGCAGTTGAGCAAGCCGCAGATTTGGGCGAAGTCGTACTCGATGTTCGCCAATTAGAAACGACTTTCACTACCGAGCAAGGTCAGGTTAAAGTGCTTGATGGTGTTAGCTTTCAAGCGAAACGCGGCCAAACCATTGGCATCGTAGGTGAGTCTGGCTGTGGTAAAAGTGTGACTTCATTGTCGATTATGGGTCTTTTACCCCGTCCTCATGGTCAAGTAACCGGCGGCGAGGTGATCTATAAAGGTCAAGACGTGACTAAGTTACCGCCGGAAAAACTCTATGAAATGCGCGGCGATCGCATTGCCATGATTTTCCAAGAGCCGATGACGGCGTTAAACCCGGTGCACACGATTGGTGAGCAGCTGTGTGAAGTATTTCGTTTACATCGCCCAGAATTTGACAAAAAGCAGCGTAAAGAAGAAGCCATTAAAATGCTTAAAAAGGTGGATATTCCCGCCCCTGAAAAGCGTTTTAATGTGTACCCTCATGAGTTATCAGGCGGTATGCGCCAACGGGTAATGATAGCTATTGCGCTGGCATGTAAGCCCGATATTTTGATTGCCGATGAGCCGACCACGGCGCTGGATGTAACCATTCAAGCCCAGATTTTAAGCTTGATGAAAGAGCTGCAACAAGAAACTGGCATGGCGATCATCTTTATCACTCACGACTTAGGTGTCGTTGCTGAAATTTGTGATGAAGTGGTGGTGATGTATGCAGGGCGCGCGGTAGAGAAAACCAATGTGTTTGAACTATTTGAGAACCCCCGCCACCCTTATAGCCGTGGTTTATTGAATTCGATTCCTCGATTAGATGATAAGCCAAAAACGCGCTTAAACACCATTGAAGGCTCGGTGCCTTCGTTGGCCGAGATGCCAAAGGGCTGTCGTTTTTTCAACCGTTGTCCCGATCGTCAAGCTCAGTGTGAACATCAAACCCCTGTGCCTGAAATGATTGCCGATGATCATATGGTGAGTTGCTTAAGGCTAAAGGAGCTAAGTTAATGAGTGACGTAGTATTATCTATTCGCGATTTAAAGCAGCACTTTGCGATTGGTGGCGGCTTATTTAGCAAAAAGAAGTTCGTTTATGCCGTTGATGGTATTAGCTTTGATGTTAAAGCGGGTGAAACCTTAGGTTTAGTGGGGGAGTCTGGCTGTGGTAAAAGTACCGTGGGTCGTACCTTGTTAAAACTGTATGAGCCGACATCGGGTCAGATATTGTTTGAAGGTCGTGACATTACCAAGCTCGGCAGCAAAGAAATGGGCGATTTGCGCAAAGAAATGCAGATCATTTTCCAAGATCCCATGGAAAGCTTGAACTCGCGCCATACTATCGGCGGCATCATGGCCGAGCCGTTTGAAATACACGGCATAGGCACACCCGAAGAGCGTCGAGTCTGGGTTGAAGAGTTATTAGTGAAAGTCGGCTTACCCAAATCGGCTGCCGATCGTTATCCACATGAATTTTCAGGGGGACAACGCCAGCGTATCGGTATCGCCCGTGCTATTGCCTTAAAACCAAAAATTATTGTGTGTGATGAAGCTGTCTCGGCGTTAGATGTGTCGGTGCAATCGCAAATTGTTAACCTGCTGCTAGAGCTGCAACAAGAAATGAATTTGGCGCTGATCTTCATCGCTCATGACTTGTCGGTGGTGAAGCATATTTCAGATCGTATTGCGGTTATGTATCTAGGTAAAGTGGTTGAAATCGGCGATGCGGAAACCTTATATAGAGAGCCAAAGCACCCTTATACCCAAGCCTTAATTTCGGCCATTCCTATCCCGAACCCGAGACAGCGCAACAAACGGATCATCTTACAAGGTGATGTACCATCACCGATGGATCCACCGCCTGGGTGCCATTTTAACGCCCGTTGTATGCATGCCACGGATGAGTGCCGGGTTAAGCGACCTGAGTTGGTCGACTATGACGGTAAAGGGCATCAGGTGGCTTGTCTGTTAGTACAACCTCAACAGTAAGAGGTTATATTTAACTTCGTTTAATGCCGTATCAAGTGTGCTTGATGCGGCTTTTTTTTGTCTTCGTTATCGAGCTTCCCTATGAAATCTATTTTAATAACCGGCTTTGAGCCATTTAATGGTCAGAACATCAATCCTGCCAGTGAGCTGCTGCCTTTAGTGGCAAACTTGCAGTTGAATGGGGCGTGTATTCATTGTCATACATTGCCTGTGGTTGGCGCAGCCTCACACGCAAAACTGATGGGTTATATTGAACAATATCAAGCTGATATTGTTCTCGTGCTGGGGCAAGCCGCCGGGCGAGACAAGCTTACTCTAGAGCGGGTGGCCATTAACCTAGACGATTATCCGATTGCTGACAATGCAGGTGAACTGCTTCTAGAGCAGCCCATTGTTGCTGATGGCCCTGCGGCTTATTTTACCACTTTACCCATCAAAGCCATGGTTCAGAGCATGCTTAAGGCGCAGATCCCTGCGGCTATCTCCAATACTGCGGGCACTTTCGTGTGTAATCATATTTTTTATCGCACCCTGCACAGTTTGCAGGCAGCAGAGGGGGGGCGCGAAGTGAAAATGGGCTTCATGCACTTACCTTTATTACC
This sequence comes from Motilimonas thetidivivens, assembly GCF_046452435.1. Taxonomy (NCBI): domain Bacteria; kingdom Pseudomonadati; phylum Pseudomonadota; class Gammaproteobacteria; order Alteromonadales; genus Motilimonas; species Motilimonas thetidivivens. Next base: position 69,493 of record NZ_JBKFDK010000002.1, on the reverse strand, counting down.
GGAGCAAAGCTTACAGGGTAAGCAGCCAAGCATGGGTTTAACCGCGCAACTTAAAGGATTAAAAGCGGCATTAATGGCCGTGTTAGAGCCAAATGAGCAGCTCCCTAAGATAGTTACTGGAGTGGAGTGCTAACGAAACCGTGTTTGTTTGAGTCACTCCTTTCATCGATTTTAGTTCGTTAAAGCAATATAACCAGACATAAAAAAAGCCAGCTATAACAGCTGGCTTTAGATGCTTACTTAGGTGATGGTTAAGTTAGATTTAACTTAGTTCCATACCGGTAGCATAGGTAGAGCGTTTTTGTAGCCTTCAATTGTTGCAACTAGCTCTGCACGTTGTTCTTCGCTGCCAAGGTAGAATGCACGCGCATCTACATATTGGTTCGCTAGCACAGTTTGAACTTCTTCTTGAGTTAACTCATTTAAGTTCGGGCGTGCTTGCATGTAGGCAAGCTCTTGTTGGCTAACAATGATCTCGTGTGCTAAACCATTTTCTGGTGTTGCAGCATAGCGAGTACCTTTGTGCTCCCAGTAAACCGCGTTAACTTGTGACGTGTCGCTGGTACGGATAGAGACAAAGCGTGCTAGCTCTTCAGCTTGATCGCGGCCTGCTAGGCTGCTATCACGGCTTTCAATCATAACCTGCTCAAGAAGTGCTTCGATTAGATTGTTCTCACCTTTATCTGCTAGACCATAACACCAAGATAGACAACGGTAGCTAGAGTAAAGCGGTAGTGCTTCGATATTCGTCGCCCAGCTCCACTGGCCTTTGTAGTCACCTTGCGGTGCAACTTGCTCACCTTGTGCATTTTTAAACTTAGGTGCATAGAATGGCTTGTCTTGAAGCACCATATCTTTCACTAGTAGTTTAAACGCAGGGTACTGCATGATGCCTTGTGGCGTTGTACGGAACTCGTACAAGTCAGCTAGGGCAATAGATTGACGATCTGAAATCGGCATTGATGTCGTACGGTCAACCAATTTACGCATTGCAACTAACTTATCTACCCAAGTACCTAGGTAATCACGGTCGTTTGAGTATTTATGGTTAGGGTTACGCTCTGGTGCACGACCACTGTTAAGCAGACGACCCGCTTCGGCAGTGATTTGGTAACCGTCAACGGCTACGGCATCGACTAGGGCATCATCGAAACAGCTGGTTGGTACCACACTCATGCCAAACTCAGGCGCAGTGTTCATGCTGCTGGTCGGCGTGCGTAGGCTGTCGTATTTACCGTTCATTAGGTCAGATAGCAGTGAGTAACGAACTGCACCTGTTTGTGTGTCTTGTAGCTCACAGGTGTGATCCGGCTCAGAAACAACTTCAATGAAGTGCTGCTGAGTACGCGCAACTGCTGCTGGCAGGGCACAGTAGATATCCCATAGGAAATCATCAACTTTAGGTGCTTCGCCTTCCCAGAATGTGGATCCTTGTGGATTGACACAACGGGTTGTCCAGTTATCTTCAGGCCAGCCCAATTCTGCTGCTAGGTTGTGGTTAGCAAATAGCAGTTGGTTGTTCATTTGAGATACGCTACCACCCCAAGCACGGCTTAGGAATTCAACGTTGTCACGCATCGCACCAAACTCTCTTTCACGCGCTGCTGCATAGCCGTGTAAGAAAGATTCAGTGTAATCTTCACGATTATTACGACGGTTTCTTAACTCGTAGAAGTCAATGTAACGTTGGATCGAGAACTTGTTGATCTCGTCGTGGTTACGGCCTTCATCGTGACGGTTACAGTCGGTGTTACCACTTACGTTACCATCGGTACAGAATTCGTAAGGTTTAACTTCTGCTGTTGCTTCTTCTTCCAAGTCTTGCGTTAACGCGGCGATAACACCGTTGTTAAGTTCAGTTGAAATGCTTTGGTTAATGTCCAGGTATTCTGTAAGCAGTTGGTTATCGTAGTCTTTTACGCTACGAACGCCTGATACTTCTTTGGTTTCTGGATCTAAAACCGTAACCTCACGCTTGTAACCAAACTTAAGGGCCGCTAGATCGTAAGGACCAAATACAGGAAGTGCATCAAGAATTGACGGGTTGTAATCCATGATAGAGCTGTATGCTGGTACGTGAATTAAACCGTTTTCTTTAGCTTGCTGTTGGCTGAAGAAGTTAGATGCGTCTACGTTACCTTTGAAGTTGTGACGTAAACCCAAGTTGTGGCCCAATTCATGTACTAAGGTTTTAGCGTAAGAAATACCCGCCAAAACGCGACCAATATTAACTTGTTGTTCGTTTGTTAGCTCTGCCCACTTTTTCAAACGAGCGGGTTTGTCTGAACGTGCACCGCCGAACTCTTCTGCGATAACGCCGTTAACCCAAAGGCTTGCATCAGAATAATCGATGGTGTGGCCAGCGATACCAGTAGGCAATGCTTTCGCTGTCGCACTGGTCCAAAGTGACGCTGCTGGGAACATATTGTTCTCTGCCCAAACGCGTTTTTCTAACTCATCACGGCGAACACGTTGTTGGTTAGTTAACGATTCTTCATCGATATTGTCTAGGCGAGCAATTTCTTCTAGTACTAGAGCAAAGCTCTCGGTATGAACGTCATCTGCCAGCTTGTTGAGCTCACGATCTAGGTATTGTGTCTCGGCAACATTGGCTTCAGTAATCAACTCACCGGCTTGGGCAATAGCTACCGCATCGGCTGGTAGGATGTCACTTTGCTCTGCGAATTGCGTTTCTTGAGTTGTGTCTGCTGACTCAGATGCGGCTTGCTCGGTGACTTCTAAAGTAGAAGTTTGCGTCGTTGCACCTCGGTTAAAGGTACTGGCAATCGTATCCCAGTAGAAGTTTGCACCAGATTCAAGCACACCTGCATACTGGTTGATATGGGCGTGAACGATTTCACCGGTAACAGGGTTCGCTGCTGATGGGCCGTAACCAGCTAAGCCGTTTTCAAGTGGCTCATCAATGAGGTTGATTACGTTGTAACGTAGGTCACCTGAGTGCTTGCCTGATGGCTCAACGATGTTAATAGTTGGTACACCTGCAGCTTTTAGCTGAGGGTTAATGCGGTTCATCACCTCAATGGTGATTTGCTTGAAGAAGCGAGTTGACTCGTTGTTGTTAAAACTGTCGCTTAAGTGGTAGTCAATCGATGCTAGATTCGGATTAAAGCGATGTAGGTATTGATGTTTAGAGCCTGCTTCGCCATCAATGTTCGCTGCAGTTGGGCGGCTCACTTCGCTGGTAAAGAAACCAAAGGTGTCTTCATCATTTACCGAATAAAGAATTGGCTCATAGTCTTTGCTTGCTAGGTTTTCTAGCGGCACGATTGAGTAACTGTGTGCAACGGTGAAGCTTAATTCGCTGAAGTTAAAATCAGCTGCAATCAGGCTATTAACCAAACAGCCCCAAGATTTGTTTACTGTGTATTCTTGCTCAACTTCGATAAAGATAGAGCCATCTTCAGATACTTCGTAACCTTTCCAACCTGTGGCTGGGTCTTCGGTTAAGCGCGGGCTGCCAACTGGGCTGAAACAACGGTTGCCGTATGAGAAATCATTCCATGAAGCAGCAATGTTTTTAACGTTAGCAAAGTCAGGGGTGAAGAATTGTTTGTCGTACCACTTAACATCGGCGTCAGTATTTTCTTCTTCTTTGTTGGTACATTCGTCATAGGCATCTAGCTTACAACGGTAGTCGGCGTAATCACCCGGAATAGTCAACAGCGGTGCATTGTCTGTTTCATCGTCATTCCAGCGACCAAAATCACCACTGTTAAGTTGTGCTTGGCTGATAACGTCTGAGTTAAGCGCACGTAATTGTAAGCCTTGCTCGGTAAAGTTAAGGCGAACTAATGCTTCTTGACCCTGCATGAACGGCGCCATTGCTACTGCATAGCGAGGGGCTTTACTCATTGAAGGCATGTACATGTATACCTTTTCGGTATCAAATACATCTTTTTTTACTTGTTCTGTTGGTTTGACTACTTCGTCGTACGGCGCATCTCCTGCACCACAGCCAACTAGTGATAAACCAACAGCAACGCTGAAGGCTAACTTAGTTAGTTTCATAGATAACTCCATTTCGTGTGTTTACGATGTTCTAATTGTTATGTTGTTAAAACGAATATACGGCCAGCGCATAAAAGGTTGAGTTTTTATAATCAAGTAGACGCGTCACTGGCGCAGGGCCACGTGATGGGTCAAAAAAGCTGATGCTGTTGGTATGACCAACACCAAAGCTAAAGCTGTCGGTTAATTTGTAACCTATGTATTCTTGGTGAGTCAGAGAAGGGTGGTTGTAATTACCTTTGTAAGTCCACGTGTGGTTGTTGATAGCGCCCACCACGAAACTCCAATCTTGGTATCCGTAAGCCAACTCATAATAACCGCTTAGTTCCCACTCAACTAAATTTTGACCGCCAGCAGTTTTGTATTTGTGGAAGTTTTTCATCGCACGAGGTTGATAGGTAAAGCGTAACCCTTCGGCCCAAGAGGAAAGATCAACAGCGAACGTCACAGCACCACGCACAGCCGTATTAAGTTTGGTTTTATCTGAGTATTCAGAAACAGGGATCGCAGCGCGAATATCGCCGCCGATAGTCAGCCATTCATAAGGCTTAAATAGGTTGCCCTTAGCTGCTGAAAGCCATATGTCTTGCTCAAACCAGCCTTCTTCCATGTCATAGCTGTATTGAGTTCGTCCGTTCACACCAAATACCACATCGGTATCGGTACTGTAACGTAAGCCCAAGCTGATACCGGTCGAACGTCTTGCCTTGTAGCTACTGCTTTTATAAGCATTACGGGAGTAATCAATTGCAATGGAACCAGAAACGCGGTCGAGGAGAGATGTTTCCTCGGTGGACGTTGTGCTTGCAAAGGTATTTGCAGAGAATACGCAGCAAACTGCGGCAGGCAGAATGCCTTTAGTCAATGTCCGTATCATATTGTGGCCTACTTAGTTATTTTTTATTTTGTGTGCTTGCTTTATCTAGCAATAGGAACTACCCCACATTACTAGTGGGGAGATTTTTAAACTGTAATGACCGAAAAATGAACATTTTTTTAAGTTGGTGGGGCAGGAGTTCACTGGGTGAACCTATTAGTATCTTAAAATGAACCGTATGTTTTGATACCTCAAAGGTCGATTTTTGGGGTTTAATTCCAACTTTAACGGCTGTTTAGGATAATTGTTTTGCTAATGGTTTATTGGTGGTTTTTATGTCTAATTACAGGTCTTGTTTTGAGTTATTATTTTGTTTGTTGAGCGTTTGTTGGTTTTGTTGTGCTAGTTTTACTACATACATTAGTGAATTAGTTTTATTTTGATATCACATTTATATTGTCAAATTGAATAAAGCGTCTTTGCGAAATTGGTTGAACTCAATAATCAAGAGAGATGAATCGAATTAACTCATATATATAATAAATTTGTTTATTTGTTTCGATTTTAACGATTTATTGGCTGTCTTCATTTATTAAAAATTTATCCCAGCTCTGATTTAATTAGCCATGGCTCATCTATAATGTATGGATAATTGTTCTGCCTGTTTGTTTTACTTTTTTTTCATTTAAATAAACAGGTTAAGATGAAAAGGATAAGGTTATGCATGATATAAAGCCGGAATATTTACTGCGTGCGCTGCGTGAACGAATTAAGGAAAGCCATTTAACTTACGCAAAGTTGGCTCAGCAGCTAGATGTGCCTTTGTCGACGCTAAAAAGGCACCTACATAGTCCTGCCATATCCTTAGACAAGTTGGTTGAATACTGTCGTATGGTGGAGTTAAGTTTAGATGATCTGATTAAACAAGCTCGTCAGTTGCAATCGCAAAGTGATGATTTATTTACTGAAATTCAAGATGAGGTGTTTTTCCAATTTCCAGAACTTTACGATTTTTTCCAAGAATTACGCCTTGCCCCAGAATCACTTGATAAAATGGTGGCGGCTTATCAACTCACTCCCACAAGTACCTATTCGTATTTGCGCGCGTTGGAAATGATAGGTCTGATTGAATTGCTACCCAATAATAAGTTTTTTCTTAAGGGGCCTTGCCACTATCGTTTTTCTGAGCATTCAAAACTCAGCTATCTGTTTGATCAAAAATTGAAAGAGCATGTGTATGGCTCGGGGGAAGAGAAAGCTAACATTGCTTGTTCGCGGATGTTTTTGACTAAAAAATGTATTCAAGAAATTGAAGATATGGTGGTGAGAAAGATCTTAGAGTCCAATACTGAACATTGGCTTAAAGCCCACGAGACCGAACAGCTACAGCATGACGTGCTGTTGATGATCCGACCTCATCAAAAGATCTTGTTTTCTAATGGTATTGTTAATTTGCCCAATGAATTTTTAGCTCATGTATCAAGCAGCATTGAAAGCTTTTCGACTATTGAGCAGGTGAATCAAAGTGGCAATTAGCCAGGGAGTGGTGACTCTGCTGACGCAACTCGTGGTGAAAAGTACAAACAATAGCGAATATGATTGTTAAAATAGCGAGTTGCTAGTTCATCTAAATCCTCAAAGCTCAGTACTCGGCTAATATTTCGTTCATGCTTGGCTAGTGGAATGACCAAGCCAGTGGATTGGTTTTTACCAACTTCATAGATGAGTACATTTGGATTCATTGCATCTTCTGGGTTAGTTGACATCACCAACGCAGGTGTATTGTCATCTAACTGGACTAAAGATCCAGGAGGATAAACCCCCAGTAATTTCACCAATACCTCCAGCATACTGCGATTAAACTTGGTTTCACTTTGTTTAAACATCAGAGCAATCGCGCTACGGGGGCTTAAAGCTTTCTGCGATGGATGTGGAAAGCACAAGTTATCGTAGGCATCGACTAAGCCCAATAACTGGGTCATTTCATCTAATTGGTTAGCTTTAACCTGCTTAGGGTAGCCACTGCCGTCTAAGCGTTCATGGTGCTGGGCAATTAAAGGCAGTACTTCACTGGGGAAGCAGTTGGCTTTTTTAATGAGTTCAACACCATAAGTGGTGTGCATTTTATAAAAATTATCTTCAGATGTGGTCAAGGGGGTGGTTTTACGCCGGATCGAAGTGGGAACCTTGAGCAGGCCTATATCATGTAAAAACGCGCTAAGACAAAGGGTTTGTGCTTCGGTTTCACTCCATTCTAGGGCTTTGGCTGCCACTAAACATAGCACGGTCACATTTAGGCTGTGATAGAAGAGATCATCTGAGCTAGGCTGTGCTTGTATAACATGCATCACTTTGGTTGTTGGGCTGGCATACACATCAGCACATAAGGCCGTTATCAGTGTTTTTATTTCTACCAGAGCTTCTTCAGGCGCTAAACCAAACTGACCCATGGCCTCACGAAATTTCAGTAGGCTATGATGGTATGCGGCATCGGCACGTTTGTTATCCATGCGTAGCTGTTTTGATATCGCCCGCTGTTTCTCTTCTTCTGTCAGTTCCCGCACAACTTTTTTTACTGGTTGTTCGGGTGGATTTTCAGATTGAGCTGGAGTGATAGGTTTAACATCACTTTTTTGCCAGTCTACGTCAACTTGGCTTAAACCTAATGCTTGAATAATGGTCAGCTGCTCTTGGTTTTTAATTTTAAAGCTGTTGAACATAAAAGGGTGGTCTTTCCAACCAAGAGGAAGCTCTACGAAATGGCCAATCGCTAGGTCATTTATTGCAACGGGAGATTTTTTTACTTTGTTTTCTGCCATATTAGCTAACTTCATTGGACTGTATAACCAGTTTAGTTGGCTTTATCTCAAAAACAAAAAAGCCCGCTATTTGCGGGCTTTGTTTTTTAACTCAGTTAACACATTTTTTATGTTAATTAAGCTTTTGCTGCTTTTTTAGCTTTAGCTGGCTTGGCTTCTGCTGCAGGCTTGTCTTGACACTTTTGGCCTTCAACGTACGGTACACCGTAGTAAGAAGCGATTAGTACTTCTTTAAGCTCGCTGATAAGTGGGTAACGTGGGTTTGCACCAGTACATTGGTCATCAAACGCATCTACCGCTAGTTCGTCAACTTTCGCTAAGAACTCAGCTTCGTTAACGCCTGTCTCTTGAATAGACATTGGGATGTTAACTTCTTTCTTCAGCTCGTCTAACCATGCTAGTAGGTTATTTAGCTTCTCTTCTGTGTTCTTACCGCCAAGACCTAAGTGGTCAGCTACTTCTGCGTAACGAGCACGTGCTTTTGGACGGTCGTATTGAGAGAAAGCAGTTTGTTTAGTCGGTGTATTCGTCGCGTTGTAACGTACTACGTTAGTCAGTAGTAATGCGTTAGCTAGACCGTGAGGAATATGGAACTCAGCACCTAGTTTGTGCGCCATTGAGTGACATACACCTAGGAAAGAGTTAGCAAACGCGATACCTGCGATAGTTGCCGCGTTGTGTACTTTTTCACGTGCAACTGGGTCAGCTTTACCGTTAGCGTAAGAGCTTGGTAGGTACTCTTTAAGTAGTTTAAGCGCTTGTAGTGCTTGGCCGTCTGAGTACTCGTTCGCTAGTACAGAAACATAAGCTTCCATTGCGTGAGTTACCGCGTCGTAACCACCAAAGGCACATAGTGACTTAGGCATATCCATTACTAGGTTAGCATCTACAACCGCCATGTTTGGCGTTAGTTCGTAGTCAGCTAGTGGATATTTCTGACCTGTTGCATCGTCAGTTACAACCGCAAATGGTGTTACTTCAGAGCCTGTACCAGAAGTAGTTGTGATACATACTAGTTCAGCTTTGCTACCCATTTTAGGGAACTTGTAAATACGTTTACGGATATCCATAAAGCGCATTGATAGGTCTTCGAAATCAGTTTCTGGGTGCTCGTACATTACCCACATGATTTTCGCTGCATCCATAGGTGAACCACCGCCCACTGCTAGGATTACGTCTGGCTGGTAGCTGTGACATGCCGCAGCACCCGCTTTAACAACAGAAAGTGTTGGATCCGCTTCTACTTCGTGGAACACTTCAACTTCCATGCCTTTTTCTTTTAGGATGGCACGTAGGTCATCGATGTAACCGTTGTTGAATAAGAAACGGTCAGTTACGATCATAGCGCGTTTCTTGCCGTCTAGGTCGTCCATTGCAACAGGTAGAGAGCCGCGACGGAAGTAGATAGATTTAGGTAGTTTGTGCCACAACATATTTTCTGCTCGCTTCGCTACAATTTTCTTGTTGATTAGGTGTTTAGGACCTACGTTTTCAGAAATCGCGTTACCACCCCAAGAACCACAACCTAGTGTTAAAGAAGGCGCTAGTTCGAAGTTGTAAAGGTCACCGATACCACCGTGAGAAGAAGGCGTGTTGATTAGGATACGCGCGGTCTTCATCTTGTCACCGAAGTAAGCGATGCGATCTGCGTTAGCATCTTGGTCAGTATAAAGTACAGATGTGTGACCTACACCGCCGATATCTAGTACGATGCCAGCTTGACGTACTGCGTCTTCAAAGTCTTTCGCTTTGTAAACACCTAGGGTTGGAGATAGTTTCTCGTGAGAGAATTCATCTTCAGGTGTTGCTTCTAGGCCTTCACCGATTAGGATCTTAGTAGATTCAGGTACAGTTACACCCGCTAGCTCAGCAATTTTGTATGCTGGTTGACCAACGATTTTCGCGTTTAGCGCGCCGTCAATCATTAATACTTTACGCACTTTGTCTGCGTCAGCTTTGTTTAGTACTGCTGCGCCGTACTTAGCAAAACGTGCTACTACGTCGTCGTAGATAGACTCAACAATGATAGCGGCTTGCTCAGAAGCACAGATTACGCCGTTGTCGAATGTTTTAGACATTAAGATAGAAGAAACAGCACGTTTGATGTCTGCAGTTTCATCGATAACCACTGGTGTGTTACCAGCACCAACACCGATAGCTGGCTTACCAGAAGAGTAAGCTGCCTTAACCATGCCTGGACCACCTGTTGCAAGGATAAGGGCGATGTCATTGTGCTTCATTAGCGCGTTAGATAGTTCAACCGAAGGTTGGTCAATCCAGCCGATAATGTCTTTTGGTGCACCCGCTTTAACAGCTGCGTCTAAAACTAGTTTAGCTGCGAAGTTAGTTGCGTTTTTAGCACGTGGATGTGGCGAGAAGATACAACCGTTACGTGTTTTAAGAGAAATCAGTGCTTTAAAGATAGCAGTTGAGGTTGGGTTGGTGGTTGGTACGATGGCACAAACGATACCAACTGGCTCAGCGATAGTGATAGTACCGCCCTCATCGTTCTTGTCGATGATGCCACAGGTTTTTTCATCTTTGTATTTGTTGTAGATGAATTCAGAAGCAAAGTGGTTTTTGATTACTTTGTCTTCCATGATACCCATGCCTGATTCTTCAGCAGCCATTCGGGCTAGTTCAATACGAGCTGTAGAAGCAGCGAGTGAAGCCGCGCGGAAAATTTTGTCTACTTGCTCTTGGCTGTAGTTTGCGAATTCTTTCTGTGCCGCTTTAACACGTGCGACCATTGCGTCTAATTCAGCAAGATTGCTAACTGTCATCTTGGTTACTCCTAGTAAATAAAAATTCTTTATTAAGGGTGGAACATTATCCCAGAGTGTTGGGGGTGACGCTGTTGCTGCCTTAGTAAATAACTTTCATGAAGGATTATATGACTGATCGTGGTCAAAATGTTGATTTGGATCAGTTGTTGCTAAATTACAAAAGAAAATCTATTACTCTTGGGGTAGAACGGTTGAAAATTAACCGTCAGCCCCTAAATAACAGGCCTTCTGAAGTGTTATTTGCATTACTAATATTGGCTGCTAACCATTATATTGCCTGAAATGGTAGGAAAGTTTCATCTTTTTTGACCTTCTGTTAGCGTTAGATCACATTAAATCGCACTGATTTAACCTTTAGTTACAGCCACCGTGTTCAGTCGCAACTTTGTTTATCTATTTTGCATCCTCTGTTGTTGCGTTTATTAAAATTTTGTATTGTTTTTATTAATATTCAAAGTAATTTAAACTTCGTTATCGTATATTTCAGTGCTTAATTTTTTCAACTAGAGATATTGGTGCTACTTATGGCAACTCAAGCAGAGCGAAACGCAGCAACCCGAGAGGCACTTCGTCAGGCGGCATTAAGCCAATTGGTTCAATTTGGTTATTCAGGTACCAACGCCAGCGCGATTTGTAATGCAGCGGGGGTGACTCGTGGCGCTCTCAATCATCAATATCCAGATGGTAAAGTGGGCCTGATCGCCGACTTAGTTGAAACCATGTTTGCTGAGCAGGTGGCGCTTTATTACCAACATGGATATTGCCATCCTTTAGAGTTCGTGAAGGCCATGTTAGATGCCTTATACCGTGATCCTGAAAGTAAAATGCAGCTAGTGATGATGGACTTATGGTTATCGATGCGCGGCGACAGCAAGCTCGAGCAGGTGGTTGGGCCTGTGCTATATCAAGGATCAGAAAATTTGTGGCGTTGTTTTTCACCCATGGCGCAATCAAGTGAAGATACGTTGGCTCATTTAGTGCGCACTTTTATCACAGGTTTAAGCGTTAACCGGCTTAACCCGCAGATGAATGCGGTGATGGCAAGGCGTCAAATCAAATTGATGCGTGACTTGATTACCTTAGCGATGCAGCCATCGTATGAATTATGCGATGAGTTAGAAGCCATTAATGAGTACTAATTCTTATTCCCGCTGTTGATGATGTTGGCTAGGGTGTTGGCCAACACTTGCGGCTGGTCGAGGGCAACATCGTGACCCGCCTGATCGATGACATAAGTAGCTGCTTTTAAGGCCTTGGCTAAAGCTAATGTGCATTTAGGGTTAACCAATTGATCTTGTTTAGCATAAATAAAACTCACGGGTTTACCCACTAGCATGTCAATAGACGGTTTAAACCTTGCTGCTGCAATAATCTGGCGCAGGCTGTTTGTTATCGATGTCGGGGCTTGCTGGCGCAACTCACTCCAATACTTGAGTACATTTAAATCTTGTTTATGCAGTAAACTGGTGAGGGTTAAAATGGTGTGCTCCATTTTGCTACAATCTGGGTAGCGCTTCGCGCTCAGTAATCCCTTGCAAAAAGGTAATAGCGCAAAGCGCTGCCAAGGCCAAGAATAGCGTGAGCTAGTATTAATGGCGATAACTTGACTCACTTTATCTACTTGACTGGAATGCGCTGCCAACGAGGCTAGGGCAACCATTCCCCCCAATGATAACCCCACTAAAATCGCATTCTCAATCTTCTGCTTCGCTAATTGGTTTAAAATGTCTTGGCAGTACAGGCTAATACATAGCGGACTTTGTTGCTGAAAGCGTTCACCATTGCCCAAAGTATCTAAGCAGATCACCTGATGCTGAGGGAGCTGCTTTTGTAAGATCGCCGGAAAATCCCCCCAATGGCGCTGTTCACGTGATAAACCTCTTAATAGTACTACCGTAGGCTGTGCATTTAATGGTTCCATCTGAGCTTCCTCAATATTGAGCGAAAGAACGATTTGTCGTTATCGTTTTAAGTCCTGATACCACAATCGCTTAGCGGCATCATTCATCAGGCCTAAGGTTTTGCCTTCTGGCAGCCAGTTTGCTGATGAATATGCGGCTTGTATTAAAAAATTCATCAGTACCGTGTGTCTTCTTAAAATACGCTCATATCTGTGCTGTTTTTGTGGGTTAAAAAAACCGGCAAAGTTAAACAGTTGGCGAGGATTCTTTTTTACCCATAGCCAAGATCCCATTTCTAACGTGAGCGGGATAAAAAGCTGACGCTTATGCTGTTTGGATAAATGATCCCAGAGATCACCGTGAGTAGTGTAAAAGTGACTTTGCGGTGCAACTTGATAATGGGCGTGATAGGGGTAAGTTTGATCAAATAAGTTCATTAGGCCATAAGTTTGACCAAGCATGGGATAGGGGGCGATATTTCCTGCATAGGGAAACCATAGGTGATCGCGCAGGCCAAATCCTGAATGAGCATCAAGGCTAAGGGTTAAACTCGCGCGGTCGACCAAATTACTGACAAAAGATAATAAAATTTCACTTTCTGGCGCCAAGCCTTGCTTGCCCCGATACCAAGGCAAGTGGCGGCTGATCCTATGTCCGCCAACTAACCAAGTGGTCGGGCAAATGGCATCCCCGGGCGCATTGCGCATTAAGTCTATCCCTTGACCATTACAGCGCGTATTTTTTAAAAAACCGACGGGATTGGCCAATGGCAAAAACGCCACTCGAACTTGAGTAAACAGCTGTTGAAAGTGATTATCCCATTGTAATCGCTCCAAAATGCTGTCGAGAAAGGCGATAATCACTTGGCTGCCAATTCGCTCTACACCGTGTATGCCGCCAACAAAGATAACCGTAGGGCTATGAGGCAATTCACTGCCTATTTCGATCCCATGGATAGGGTATGACTCTTTCTTTTCGTTAACATAACCAAGCACGTTGGCACGTAAAATGTCCTGATGGCGCTCGATAAGCTCAATTATTTTGTCTAATTCAGGTATGTTTGTTTGCATGCCGTGTTCGAGAAAAGGGAGTTAGGGTTAACGGTAAAATAAGCGTAAGACAGTTTGATGAAAATAAGCACTTGGATTTCGGTTAATAGTTGTTCTAAATTAACATTTATTGTTTTTCGCGGGTCTATTGGTTAATTCTGCTTGTTTTTTGATTTGGCCTTAGGTTTTAATGCGCAGACTTTACTTAAAGGGGATTATTATGACAGTTGAAAAAAATGATGATGTATGTGAAGCCTGTGGTGTGCTAGTTGAGCTAGGTAGCGTTATCCATGAAGATGACAACGTTTTAACTTTGCCAATCAGTGCGCCTAGTATTGAACAAGCTCGGCCGTTAGCACAAGATTACATTCAACGTGCTAAAGAAAAGTACCCTGATTGTGAAATTGAAGAAGTGACACAAGGTTTAGATGCAGGGATTGCGATGCAGATTAACATTCGCTTTTCATGCACTGCTGAGCGACTGATTTTTGAAATGAGCTTGCGTTAATCGCCATTTTAAGGAGCTTAAATGGGCCGTCGACCTTATTTCATATTGGTGCTAGCTGGACTGGCTTTGTTGCTTACTGGCTGTAGTTCGTCACCTGAGTCAACAACGAATCAGGTTAAACAAACGACTATGCCGTCAAGTCAGCAACCAGCAAAAGTGGCTGCAAAACCAGCAAGTGAGCCCCACGATATCGACCTCTTGCTCGATCATTATGAGCAATGGCAAGGCGTACCCTATCGACTTGGCGGTACGAGCACCAAAGGGGTTGATTGCTCGGGGTATGTACAGCGGGTCTATCAAGATAGTTTTGATGCCATTTTGCCAAGGACGACGACTCAGCAAGCACAGCTTGGACGCCAAATTAAGCGCAGTGAACTGACAACTGGGGATTTGGTCTTTTTCCGCATATCCCGTAGAACTCAGCATGTTGGAGTGTACCTTAAAGATGGCCAGTTTCTGCATGCGAGCACCAGTAAAGGCGTGATCATTTCACAATTAGATAATCCTTACTGGAAAAAGCGTTACTGGATGTCACGACGTATCCAATAAGGATGACAGAAAAATGGCGAAACGGGATTTTTTACAGAAATAGCGCACTCATTAGAAAAATCGTGACTAAGCCCAATAATTTGACATTTTTCCAAATTAGTTTAAGCAACCTATATGTACGGTAAAATCAAACGTACTAAATATATCTAAGTCCTTTGTAAGCATTGATATAACAAGGCATTAGCCCTTAGTTTAATACCCAGTTAAGGGCTAAGAATGTTAAAAAAATGTCGATTTTTCCTGTCCTTAGGTCGCTTTTCTGATAAGCCTGCACTTGTCATTTTGTGCGTTAGGCAATAGGATTGACAGGCAAAATTACCAATGCGTAATGCTTTTGGTATATATACAAATATAAAGATCATAATAATCAAACATTTTACTCATTATTTTTGGTGATGAGACTGTTTTTGGCATGGAATAGAAAAAATGCGGATAGCTCCACTGGTATTATCGGCTGGTATCTTCTCATTAGGCATGGCTGCCACTCCCATATATGCAAGCCAAGTCGCTGAGTTAGATAATAAAATTCAGACAAAACAGGCTGAGTTTGACGCTTATGTTGGCGGTCTTGAAAAAATTAGAAGCTCAATTCAACAAGACAAAGATGAACTACAACGTCTGATTGAACTCAACACAACTCTTGAGAATAAGCGTAAAGCTGCTTTGCTTGAAATGGATAAACAGTACGAATTGTTGGTTTCGGATCCCTCTTTGGATATCTCAGCCGCAATTGAAGCTTATCAATATGCCCTTCAAGCCCAAAGTCTGAACAAAGAAAAAGTAAAAGCACAAAAGACACTGTTGGCTTCTAATGAAGAAAAGCTCGCAAATTCAAAAGTGACTCAGTTCAGCATGCTTAATGAAATTGAAAACCTCAAGGAGCGTTTCAATTTTGCTAGGGTTGAGCGGATTAAGCGTGAGTTTAGCCAAGGCGGCAAGATGGAAGTGAGCCAAAGCATTGCTTGTGGCGAAGACGTGACATTTAAGCAGTGTGCTGAGCAAGGTAATGATTTGGCTAAAAAAACGGCTAGCCAAATGTTAACCAATAAACTATTTCAAAACGTGACAGAGCAAGCTTTGGTGTCTAAGCATCGTGATACAGCGGCTGCAGGCATTAAAATTGTCAGTGAAAAAGTGTTGGAAAGTGGCTTTAGTGGTCAAGGCGATTACAGCGTAAAAATGCTGGTGGAAATGGAAGGCCGCTTACCACAAGCGCAAGCATGTCGATTACTTAGCTTAGATTATCGCTACTGTGGCGTTAATTCTGACCAGGCAGCGTCAGGTGATTATCAAGAAGTTGAATTTTCTCCCGTGCAAAATGAACCTGGCATGGTCACCTTAACGGTGCGCTCAGATCAGTTCCATGATGAAGTTTTTATTAATGGCAAAAGTTACGGCGCAAGTCGTGTTGATGCCATGTTGCCACCTGGTGAATACAAGGTCACGGTAAAAAAACCTGGTTTTCATACCTACAATACAACCGTGAAACTATCGGGTGCTAAAACCATTCGTGCCGAGCTAAGTCGCTTAGTGGTTAATTTAAAACCGGGGCAAAAATTCTCAGATCAATACAGTGACGGCGGTAAAGCACCTGCAATGGTTGCTATTGGTTCGGGTAGTTACAAAATTGGTGATATTCAGGGGCGTGGTCTAGGCAATGAAAAAGCGCCTAGTAACGTTACCATCGGGGCTGTTTTTGGTATTGGCCAAAAAGAAGTCACCGTTGCTGAGTTTGAAAAATTTGTTAATGCAACGGGTTATCGCACTACAGCAGAAAAAGGCCAGGGCTGTGCATCTTATTCAAGTGGTGCACCTGAGTACAGTTCAAGTATGTCTTGGCAAAATCCGGGTTTTGAGCAGTCTAAACGCTCACCTGTTGTTTGTGTAACCAGTGCGGATGCGCAGGCTTATACCAAATGGTTAAGCCGAAGCACGGGGTATCAATATCGTTTACCAACCGAAACCGAGTGGGAAGTTGCTGCGCGTGCGGGCTCAAGTACTGATTACTGGTGGGGCAACAACGTGGGTGCCGGTAATGCTAACTGCGGTTGGTGTGGCAGTCGTTGGTCTAACAATGGCACGGCGCCAACAGGCTCATTTAAAGCCAATAAATTTGGTTTATTTGATACCGTAGGTAACGTTTGGGAATTAACCGACAGTAACCCTGCAGTAGTAAGAGGCGGTGCATGGAATTTTGCTCCTAGCTTAGCGCGCGCTTCTTCAAGACTTGAGATTAGCTCAAATTTTGCTGCTAACTACATAGGTTTTCGCGTCGTTCGAGCGCAATAAACAACACTCGAATTAGCATCAAAAGAACCGCGCCTTGTGTCGCGGTTTTTTTATTTTTGGCATGCTGAATCAACCAGAATAGATACTTTTTAAGCTGACTCTTCACACTGAACAAGATCTGCACAACACTTTTACATGAGGCATATTATGCAAGCACGTTTAGCCACTGTGGCTGATATTTCTGAGGTTTTAGATCTGCATTTTAGATATCAAGTTGACTCTATTGCCGCAGAAGATAAGCAGGATGGCTTTATCACCACCGCTTTCACAGAGGCCCAATTAGTGGAGCTTATTGAGTCGGAAAATGGTCTATCTGTGGTCACAAAAGATGGCTGTATAGTGGCTTATGCAATGGCGGCTTCTTGGCAGTTTTGGGCGCGTTGGCCAATGTTTGCACACATGATCAAAGAGTTACCGAGCTTAACTTACCAAGGTTACCAGCTAAACACAGACAACTCATATCAATATGGGCCTGTGTGCGTTGATAAATCAGTTCGAGGGCAGGGCGCATTAGAAATGGTGTTTGAATTCTCCTTACAGCAAATGTCATCAAAGTACGCGGTACTCGTCACTTTTATTAACAAGATTAATCCCCGCTCTTATGCTGCGCACACTAAAAAAGTGGGGCTGCAAGTCATTCAGGAGTTTTCATATAATAACAACCAATATTATGAGTTGGCTTGCCTTACCCATCGCTCTAAAAAAGTACATAGCGCATAAGTTAGACTAGCTTTTACAAGCATATCTTAACAATAATGGCTAAAGCTTACTTTTCACCTCGACCGCCTGTTGAGGTGCGCGCTGCTGTCACATCTCAATCTGCGCAATGCTGCCTTTTGGATTTCTGTTACTGCTAGCGAAATCGGCCGCTAGCTTGTATTTATCTCATCCTAATGCCTTATTTAAGCTCGGCTGCGTCTCACTTATCATCCTGATAATTGGGTGAAATTTGACCACTTATCAGAAAACTGAAAAATGAACGATTTAAGCATCGAAAATACCGATGTTTAGTATCGGTAAAAATTTGTTGTCATCTTAAAACTTTGAACTTGATTCAAAAAATAGAAAAATCCCTGTGCTATTGTCGCGCCAGTTTTTTTCAAGGATGCAAAACAAAGGTAGTAATAATGAATAAAAGCGTGATCCGAACGATGTGGGTGTTATTGGTGATGTTATTTTCACCTTTATGTTTCGCCAGTGCGGGAGGAGATTCCTTAGATCTTACTTCATCGGCTGTGGGCTATATTGCGGTATTGGTATTTGTTGTCGCTTACATCTTGGTGATGGGCGAAGAAGTACTGCATTTGCGTAAATCTAAGCCTGTGTTGGTCGCTGCCGGTGTTATCTGGGGCATGATAGGTTTTGTTTATGCGCAGCATGGGATGAGCCATGAAGCAGAGCAAGCATTTCGCCATAACTTGCTAGAATATGCCGAACTGCTGCTGTTCCTATTGGTGGCGATGACCTACATCAATGCGATGGAAGAGCGTATGTTATTCGATGGCCTGCGTTCATGGATGGTCAATAAAGGCTTTACCCTACGTCGTTTATTTTGGTTAACGGGCATCCTCGCGTTCTTTATCTCACCTGTGGCGGATAACTTAACCACCGCGCTGTTAATGTGTGCCGTCATCATGAAAGTGGGTGGCGACAACAAGAAATTTGTTGCTATGGCCTGTATTAACGTCGTGGTTGCGGCTAATGCTGGCGGTGCATTTAGTCCTTTTGGTGATATTACAACTCTGATGGTGTGGCAAAAAGGCATCTTAGGGTTTACTGAGTTCTTCGATTTATTCATTCCATCGGCAGTTAACTTCTTAGTGCCTGCTGCGATAATGAGTTTGTTTATCAGTAATGAAAAACCAGAAGCGAATGATGAAGCGGTAGAAATCAAGCGCGGTGCCTTTGTGATTGTGGGTTTATTCTTGCTGACCATAGTGATGGCTGTTAGTGCTCACTCTTTCCTAGGCATGCCGCCGGTGCTAGGTATGATGACAGGCCTAGGTTTATTACAATTCTTTGGTTACTACTTACGCCGCACACTGAATAAATCCTTGGCTCGCAAACGTGCATTAGCGGAGCAAGCTAATGACGAAAAGCGTTTGCAGTACCTAGGCTCGGTGGTGCCATTTGATGTGTTCAATCGTGTTGCTAAAGCTGAATGGGATACGTTGTTATTTTTCTATGGTGTGGTTGTTTGTGTAGGTGGTCTTGGCTTTATTGGCTACTTAAGCTTGATTTCTCATGTCATGTATACTCAATGGGATGTGACCTTTGCTAACGTGGCGGTGGGTATCTTATCGGCTATTGTCGATAACATTCCGGTTATGTTTGCGGTATTGACGATGAATCCAGAAATGTCACATGGCCAATGGTTATTAGTAACCTTAACAGCGGGTGTGGGTGGTAGCTTATTGTCTATTGGCTCGGCGGCAGGTGTTGCATTAATGGGTCAAGCGCGTGGTATCTATACCTTTGGCGCACACCTAAAGTGGGCTCCTGCTATCGCCTTAGGTTATGCGGCGAGTATCTTAGTTCACCTATGGTTGAACAGTAGCCTATTTTAATCTGGTTACTCTACTTGTCTTTAGGCGCAGTTTCTGCGCCTTTTTTATGCCTGCTTGGTTAAGTATTTTGCTTTCGTTACGGTTATCATACGGCTTGATAACGATAAGGAGTGAAAGTGGTTAATCTAGCAACGGGCTTTATTTTATCGCGTCATAGCCATAATCGGCCAACCGGCGTCAGTAATGAGTTTTGGTTAAAGGGTGAAAACCAAGTATATCGTTTATTCACTTCGCCTGAGCCTGTGGTTTTCTTTGTGGTAGAGGCGCAGCTTGAGCTGGCTTTAGCACTACTTACCGACTTTTCATTGCAAGCGACCCCCCTGGCATTAACGACCTTCGATCATCAAAAAGTGTGTGGCTTGTATTTTGACTCTAGCTATCAAGCTCACCAAGCTGCGCGGCGCTTAGCGGCGGCCAATATCGACACCTTTGAAGCAGACATTAAGGCTCATGAGCGCTATTTAATGGAGCGCTTTGTGCAAGGTGATGCCTGTTTCACTGGGCAATTTATACAGCGCGAGCATTATATTGAGGTGCGTGACGCCAAAATTAAGCCAGCCAATTGTGAAGCTCAGTTAAAAATTGTGTCGCTGGATATCGAATGCTCAGAGCAGGGGGAGCTATACAGCATAGGCCTTTATGCGGATTGGGGACAATGGGTCTATATGCGCGGAGCATCAGTGCCAAATGCCCCTGACTATCTCCATTGGTGCGAGTCAGAGCATGACTTAATTAGTCGCTTTTTAGCTTGGCTCACAGAGCATGATCCCGATGTGGTGATCGGCTGGGCGGTGATTAATTTTGATTTTCGTATTCTCGTGCAGCGCGCCGAGTTGCTGGGGATCAAACCAAACTATGGCCGAGCCAATACCCAAGCAAAATGGCGTGATAGACAGCAAGGTAATGGTTTTTTGCAGATCCAAGGGCGGGTGGTGATAGATGGCATCGAAGCCTTTAAAGCTGCCAGCTATCAGTTTGAGAACTTTAGCTTAGAGCATGTCGCTAACACCTTACTCGGCGAGGGCAAAGAGCTTGATGTTAGTGTAGATAAACTCAGCCAGATTAATTATCAATTCCAACACGATAAAATCGCCCTAGCGCAATATAACTTACAAGATTGTCGATTGGTTTGGCGTTTATTTGAGCAATGCCAATTATTGCCCTTTTTACAACAACGTAGCCGTTTAACAGGATTAGAGTTAGGGCGTGCAGGTGGCTCGGTGGCCGCCTTTACGCACTTGTATTTACCTAAGGTGCACCGAGCCGGTTATGTTGCGCCCAATTTGCCACCTCATGGTGGTCTAGCCAGCCCCGGTGGGTATGTGATGGACAGTCAGCCGGGCTTATACAAACACGTGTTAGTACTGGATTATAAAAGCTTGTATCCCTCGATTATTCGCACCTTTAAAATAGATCCAGTGGGGATGATCGAAGGGTTAAAGCAGCCAGAGCAAGCGATTGAGGGCTTTGTCGGCGCTTATTTTTCTCGCGACAACCATTTTTTACCCGATATTATTAGCCATTTATGGCTAGCGCGCGATCAAGCTAAAGCTGAGCAAGATAGTGCGGCATCGCAAGCCATTAAAATCATTATGAACTCATTTTATGGCGTACTCGGCTCTGGTGGGTGTCGTTTTTACGATCCGCGTCTTGCTAGCTCGATTACCCTGCGGGGTCATCAAATAATGAAACAAACCCAGCAGTGGATAGAGCAACAGGGTTGGCAAGTGATCTATGGCGATACCGATTCAACTTTTGTTTGGTTAGGCAATGAGCTTAAAGTTGGCCAAGATCCAGACAAAATAGGTAAAACCTTAGCTACCGAGATTAATCAGGCATGGCAGCAAAAATTGGCTAAAGAGTTTGGCTTAGATTGTTTTCTAGAGATGGAATACGAGACCCATTACAGCCAGTTTTTTATGCCAACCATCAGGGGCACGGAAAAAGGCAGTAAAAAACGCTATGCGGGGTTAATCGACGATGGAAGCACGCAAAAGTTGGTGTTTAAGGGGCTAGAAACGGTGCGCTCCGATTGGACCGAATTAGCCCGTTTATTTCAAACTCGCTTGTATGAAATGGTGTTTGCCGAACAAGATCCCAGTGACTACATTCGCCAACTGGTGCTGCAAACGCGTCGCGGGGATTTTGACCAACAGCTGGTGTATCGCAAGCGCTTAGGTCAGCCCATTAAAGCCTATGTGAAAAACATACCGCCCCATGCGCGCGCTGCAATCAATGCCGACTTAGAGAATGAAAGGCAAGGTAAGCCATTACAATATCAATACAAAGGGGTGGTCAGATATGTGCAGACCTTAGTTGGCCCACAAGCTATCGAGTATTTAACCAGTACACCCGATTACGATCATTACATAGAGAAACAACTGCAGCCCATTGCCGATGCGATATTACCGGCCATAGGGCTGAGTTTTGCGGCCATTGCTGATGATCAACTAGGCCTGTTTTAGGACTAATTCCAAATTAAGGTCGCGGCGCCAATCGCAGCGAATAGAATACAGGTGATGATGCGGATCCACTTTAACGGTAGGCGCTCAGCACTAAATTGGCCGGCATAAACAACAGGTACGTTGGCCAGTAACATGCCGATGGTTGTTCCCACGACTACCATCAATAAATCATCGTATTTTGCGGCCAGTAATACCGTTGCCACTTGGGTTTTGTCACCAATTTCAGCGATGAAAAACAGCACTAAACTAGCGACAAAAGGACCGTATTGATAAAGCCGGTTGTTTTCATCATCCGCTTTGTCTGGGATTAAGATCCAGATGGCAACGGCAATAAACGACAAACCCACAATCCAATTAAGCACTTGAGCCGATACTAGACCTGCGGCCCAGTCACCAATCCAAGCGGCCGCAGCGTGATTGGCAATGGTGGCGACAAAAATACCCAAAATAATCGGTAATGGCCGCTTGAACCGAGTGGCAAGCAAAAAGGCTAATAGCTGGGTTTTATCACCGATTTCGGCTATCGCCACGGCAACGGTTGAAGTTAAGAGAGCTTCCAAAGTCAATATTTCCAAGTTGTTTAGTAAGAGTTAGCCGCCAGCCAATTTAACGGTATAGCCTTTTTGTTCTAAAAATGCCTTGGCGAGTTCTCGTTGATCGCCTTGCATTTCAATTACATAGTCTTTTACTGTGCCGCCAGTGCCGCTGCGTTTTTTCAGTGCCTTAGCTAATTCTTTTAGCTCTTTTTCCGGTAATCCTAGGCCGCTGATACAGGTTGCACCTTTGCCTTTGCGCCCTTTTGTTTCACGACGGATCCTTACAATGCCATCGGTTTCAGGGATCTGTTCACTGGGGCCACTGTCTTTAATACGGCCCGTTTCTGTCGAATAAACTAATTTACTGTCACTCATGACTCGCCTCTGAGATAGCGCTGAAAGGGGGGCTATTCTAACGCAAACAACAAGAGAAATAGAAATAAACCCGGTTGTTAATTTTTGTCAGCAGCACTAAAAAACTTATCGATTCGATCAAACTTGATCTACAGCAAAAATGGCGAGGGGCTAATCGGTAGAATACCAATAATGAAAACAATTCGTATTTAAGGTTGAGGCGTGGCAATAAAGCTTTCTGAATTGGCAATGGGTCAATATGCAAAAATCATCAGTTATCAAGATATCAGTCCCGGACATCGTAAAAAGTTACTCGCCATGGGACTGTTGCCACAAACCTTAGTTCAATATGTGCGCAGTGCACCTTTTGGCGATCCCATGCAAATTAAAGCCAGCAACATCAATATTGCGTTACGTAAAGCGTTAGCCGAAAAAATTTTGGTTGAGGTCAGCCAATGAGCCAAGCATTAAAGATCATCACAGTTGGCAATCCAAATTGCGGTAAAACCACCTTATTTAATGGTTTAACGGGCGCGAGGCAGCAAGTTGGTAACTGGAGCGGAGTGACCGTTGATAAAAAGGTCGGCGAATTTAGTCTAGGTGAACAGCAATATCAACTGACTGATTTACCTGGTATTTACAGTTTTGATGACGCTGGTGATAGCAGCTCTGTCGATGAACAAATCGCTTTTAATTATGTGCTGAGCCAGCAACCTGACTTAATCATTAATGTCTTGGATGCCAGTGCCATCGAGCGTAGCTTGTATTTAACCTTGCAGCTCAGAGAGCTAGGTTTTCCGGTGCTTGTGGTCGTGAATAAAATGGACAGTGCCGAGCAACAACATTTACGTTTTGACTTGGCTAAGTTGAGTGCGGCGCTGGGGTGTCCTGTTTATGGTTTAAGTGCCCATGACAACAAGCAAGTAAAGCAGTTTAAGCAAGCCTTGCCTGAGCTGATGGCTAAGCTAAGTGTCACGCCATTTGCTTTAGATTACGGTGCTGATTTTAGTGCCCAGTTAGCAACACTTAGTCGGTTATCAGACAAAATAAGTTCGACCTGTACGGCCCGAGGAATCGCCATTAAGTTAGTTGAGGGCGACCCGAAAGTGTTACAACACCTCAATGCTGATGAGCAAAAACAGGTTGCTAATGCCAGAGCTCAATTAGACATTGCGCATGATGTTGATTTACATCTGGCTGATGCAAGATATTCATTGATATACCAAATCGTACAACAAAGCGTCAGTCATCAAGGTAAATTGTCACTGAGTTTATCGGATAAAATAGATAATGTGGTGCTGAACAAGTGGCTTGGTGTCCCTGTGTTTCTCGCGGTGATGTATTTGCTATTTATGTTCAGTATTAACATCGGCAGTAGCTTTATCGACTTCTTTGATATCAGCTTTGGCGCGATTTTTGTCGATGGAGCAGGGCATTTACTCGAGCAAATGGGCGCGCCGATATGGCTGGTGGCGATTTTAGCTAAGGGTATTGGCTCTGGTATTCAAACGGTTGCTACCTTTATTCCGGTCATTGCCTGTTTGTATCTGTTTTTATCTTTGCTAGAAAGCTCGGGTTATCTTGCTCGAGCCGCTTTTGTGATAGATAAGTTAATGCAAAAGATGGGCTTACCGGGTAAAGCTTTTGTGCCTATGATCGTCGGGTTTGGTTGTACTGTGCCTGCGGTAATGGCTGCGCGCACGTTAGACCAAGAGCGCGAGCGTCTGCTGACCAGTATTATGTCTCCGTTTATGTCTTGTGGGGCAAGGTTACCTGTGTATGCATTGTTTGCGGCGGCATTTTTCCCTGAGAATGGTCAGAATTTGGTATTTGTCTTGTATCTTACGGGAATTTTGGTGGCGGTGTTTACCGGTTTGGTACTCAGTCGCACCTTGCTGCCGGGCAAAAGTGAGAATACCATTTTAGAGTTGCCCGATTACGAGATCCCTAAAGCACGTAACATTGCGCTAAAGACATGGCATAAATTAAAGAATTTTGTTTTAGGCGCCGGTAAAACCATCGTAGTTGTGGTCGCTCTACTGAGCTTTTTGAATTCTTTGGGCACGGATGGCAGTTTTGGTAACGAAGACAGTGAACATTCTGTGTTAAGTGCTGCAGCGCAGTTTGTTACTCCCGTATTTGCTCCTATGGGGATAAGCCAAGACAATTGGCCAGCAACGGTTGGGGTCATCACTGGGGTGTTTGCTAAAGAGGCCGTGGTGGGCACATTAAACAGCTTATATTCAACACCTGAGGCTGAAGAAGAGGCTCAATTTAATTTAGTTGACCAGTTAGTTGAAGCGCTTAACACCATCCCCGAAAACTTAGTGAATGTAAGCTTTAGCGATCCTATGGGGCTAGATGTCGGGGATTTATCCGATACCGCTGCCGTGGCGGATGAACAGCAAGTGAACATAAGCGTGTTTAGTGATATGCGCCAGCGCTTTGATGGTCAAGCAGGTGCCTTTGCCTATCTGTTGTTTATCTTACTTTACATACCTTGCGCTGCCGCAATGGGCGCTTTAGTACGTGAAGTGGGACAGAAATGGGCGTTATTTACCGCCTGCTGGACGACGGCTATTGCTTACATGAGTGCGGTATTGGTTTATCAGCTAGCCCGTTTTGATGTCCATCCGGGTAGCTCTTCGGCTTGGTTAGTTGCCATTGTCGTGATCGCTTTGGTGGCGGTACAGTTACTTAAACAAAAAGGCAATTTAGTGAAAGTGCCGGTGGTGATAAATGATCCTGCAAAAGCTTAAGCAAGATATTCAGCGTGCTGGTCGGGTTAGTCAAAAGCAACTCTGTCAGCGCTATCGAATTTCGCCACACGGCGTGGATGCCATGCTCAATATTTTAATTAAGCGTGGCCATGTGCATAAATCTATGTCGATACAGGCAGCCAAATCTTGCTGTGGCCGTGAGAATGAGGTTTGGTACAGCTGGCATGATATAGCGCAAATCCCGACTACCGAAATTAGCTAAGATACTCATATCTAAGCATCTTGAAGATGCTTGAGCGTGTCTCATTACCCCGCAAATCTGCGGGGTAGGTTATTTTTGGAGCAACATGAAATTATTTGTTATTACCGATATTCACGGCTCTTTATCTTCATTAAACCTTGCCCTGCAAGCATTCCATCAAGAGCAGGCTGACTATATTGTATTACTTGGGGATATTTTAAATCACGGGCCTCGCAACCCGCTTCCAAACGGTTATGAGCCAGCCATGGTGGCGGCGAAACTCAATGAATATGCAAAGAAAATTATTGCGGTTCGCGGTAATTGTGACAGTGAAGTGGATCAAGGCTTATTGCATTTTCCACTTGATGCCAGTTACAACCAGCTTTTAGTAGGCAACAGGCGAGTATTTATCACTCATGGCCACATCTACCACCCACTAAATTTGCCGCCCTTAGAGCGTGGTGACGTATTTTGTTATGGCCACACGCATATTGCCATGGCCGAAAAGCAACACAATCTGGTGATGTTTAACCCCGGTTCAATTACCCTACCAAGAGGTGAAAACAATCCCCCAAGTTATGGTTTGATTGAGCCAGAAGGTGTGTCGGTGAAGCGTCTTAGTGATAGTAAGCTTATCTTGTTTCAAGATTTAGCCTGAACATGAGGTTGTGCTGATTTGATTGAGGCTCAAGAGGCGTGTCGGTGAAGCGTCTTAGTGATAGTAAGCTTATCTTGTTTCAAGATTTAGCCTGAACATGAGGTTGTGCTGATTTGATTGAGGCTCAAGAGGTGTGTCGGTGAAGCGTCTTAGTGATAGTAAGCTTATCTTGTTTCAAGACTTAGCCTGAGCTTAACGCTGGGCGGTGCTGGTTTCCATGATCAGTTGCAGCAAAGAGCCGTCTAGTAGAGCGCGTTTAACTAACGCAAAGCCACCCATGGTAGGCTGTTTTTGAAATTGCGCTGCGATAATCGGCAGGTTGGCATGAAAACTCGGCAGCGATTGATGCTCAACACATTGTTTTATAGCTGGAAGCAAGACTTGCTCGGCGGCCATGATTTCACCGGCAATTAAGATTTTTTCAGGGTTGAACAAGTTGACCATAATGGCAATGGCTTGGCCTAGGTATTTACCGACATTGCTGAGCACAGAGATAGCCAGTGCATCGCCCTTGTTGGCGGCTTGGCAAATACTATTTATGTCTACTTCTTGATCGCTTAAGCAGCTGGCTCTGCCTTCACTTAGGTAGTGTTTCACTTGATCTATGATGGCTTCATTGGAGACAACGGTTTCCAAGCAGCCATAGTTGCCACAATGACAACGTTTACCTAATGGGTTGATTTGTATATGGCCAATTTCGCCAACGTTGCGGTTGCTACCCAGAAATACTTGGCCGCGTGACATAATGCCAGAGCCAGTACCGTGATGTATGCTGATCAAGATTGAATCGGCACAATCACTGGATGCGCCAAAGTAGTGCTCGGCCAGTGCCATAGCGCGGGTATCGTTACCTACGTAAGCGGGCAGGTCAAAGCGTTTGGCAATGATCTCGGCCAAGGGGCAATCTTTCATCTTGTATCTAGGGGTATAAAGCACGACCCCCGTTTGTGGATTAACCAGACCAGATAAAGTGACGGCGATGGCTATGATTTTCTGACTTTTGCTGGTGTACTGCTGTAAAAATTCTTCTAGGGTTTGACAAAGAAATTCAACCAGTTGGTCTTGCTCGGTAACTTGAATCGGCAGTTGTACCCCAGCCAGTTCGTTACCCGATAAATCATACAACGACAGGGTAAGTAGTCGCCGGCCAATTTTGGCGGCGACAAAATGAAATTTGGACTTTTCCGTGGTCAAGGAAATCGCGCGCCGGCCTCCGGTTGAGGCTTGCTGCGCCACTTCTTTGATTAAACCATGGGCGATTAATTGCCGAGTGATTTTGGTCACGCTCGCGGGAGCAAGCTGGCTCACTTCGGCAATTTTGACGCGCGAGATCGGCCCTTGTAAATCGACTAAGCGATAAACAGCGGCGCTGTTTACCTGTTTAATTAAATCTACGTTGGCGATCTGTCCATTTTTCATGATTTATTGCTTCTTATATACACCGTTAACCACAGTGCCAGTTACTTTATAGTCACTGTTAAAGATAGCTAAGTTAGCGATTTTGCCCGCAGCGATGCTGCCTAGCTTGTTATCCGCTGAAATAGCGCGAGCGGGGTATAAGGTTGCCATACGAATCGCTTCATCTAGCTCAATACCCACAAATTTCACTGATTGCTCAATTGACTCAATCATGGTTACCGCGCTACCACCTAAGGTGCCGTCTGCGCCAAAACATTTACCGTCTTTGTAGTAAACCGTGGTGCCGACAAAATCGAATTGGTCAATGTTTGCGCCAGCAGGAGCCGTCGCATCAGACACTAAGATCAGCTTGTCGCCTTTGATCTTTTTCGAAATGCGCACGTTCGGGTAAGCCACGTGGAAACCGTCAACGATAATGCCGGTGTAAACATTCTCACTATCATAGATTGCGCCCAGTACACCTGGCTCACGGCCTGTCATTGGGCTCATGGCATTGAATAGGTGAGTAGCAAAGGTTGCACCGGCATCAATGGCGGCTTTTGCTTGCTCGTAGGTGGCATTGGTGTGACCTAAAGACACCACCACGCCCGCTTGTGCGAGTTGTGTAATGACTTCTAGTGGGGTGTTTTCAGGTGCTAGCGTTACCTTGCTGACCACATCTGCGTTAGCACAGATCAGATCGATCATTTCTTGTGCTGGTTTGCGGATGTATTCAGCGCGGTGAATGCCTTTTTTCTCAAGGCTTAAGTAAGGGCCTTCTAGGTGCAAACCTAACACTTCGTTAGGGGTTGCATCCATGTATTCACGACCGACTTTAAGCGCTGCTTGCATGTCTTCATCAGAAGAAGTGATCAGCGTAGGAAGGTAGCTAGTACAACCTGACTTTAAATTAGCTTGTTGCATGATTTGCAATGTTTTTACCGATACTTCATCGTTAAACATCACACCACCACAGCCATTTAGCTGTAGATCAATGAAACCTGGGGCAAGGTTAGCGCCTGCTAAATCAACTTGCTCGATGTCGGCTGCTAAATCAGCAGCCGCAACGATAGAGTGGATTTGGTCGCCATCAACTAATACCGCATGATCCTTCAGCACAGCATCGGTTGTATAAATAGTACAATTAGTTAAAGCGTACATATCAAACCACTCCTAAGCTTATAAGTGTTTTACGTTTTCAGCTTCAAGCTCTTTGAAGTATTTTAACGTCTTAACTTTTAGTTCCATGGTTGCTGCTTCATCACAAGCAATGATTGATTTTGGATGAAGTTGTAGTGCAGATACTGTCCATAAGTGGTTTACACTGCCTTCAACAGCAGCTTCAAGGGCTTGTGCCTTGTTGTGACCAGTTACTAGGATCAATACTTCTTTTGCATCAAGTAGCGTACCAACACCAATGGTCAGTGCTAGTTTAGGTACTTGGTTGATGTCGTTATCAAAGAAACGAGAGTTAGCAATACGGGTATCAGGCGTCAGTGTTTTGATACGAGTACGAGAAGCAAGAGAAGAAGCTGGCTCGTTAAATGCGATGTGACCGTCATTACCTACGCCGCCCATGAACAAGTGGATTTGACCGTAGCTTTTGATTTTGTCTTCGTAACGTTGACATTCAGCTTCAAGATCTTCGGCATTACCGTCTAATAGGTTAATGTTTTTGTCTTGAATGTTGATGTGGTTGAAGAAGTTGTTGTACATAAAGCTGCGGTAGCTTTCTGGATGATCCGGTGCGATACCTACGTATTCATCCATGTTGAAAGTAACCACGTGTTCAAAGCTCACTTCACCCGCTTTGTTTAGCTCGATTAGGCGTTTGTAAGTATTTAGTGGAGTGCCACCAGTAGGACAACCTAATACGAAAGGACGCTCGGCAGTTGGTGCAAATTTGTTAATACGATCAGCGATGTAGCGTGCAGACCATAGGCCAACGTCTTTTGCATTATCAAGAGGGATCAGTCTCATTGGGATTTTCTCCAAAATTGGGTTAAATAAAATTGAAATTTAATCAACGTGGTGAGCGCGAGTGAGCCATTTGAAATTAAGTTCAAAAAGCGCTTGGCCACAGCCACAAAAATAAACTTATTAAACTGCTTACATTGTGGCGAGTGAGGCTCAGATTTGCAATAGTTAATTCGCGGCGAGAAGAAACTTTTTTATACCCTTACTTGTTACAAATCAATTTTTCAGTGCTTGGTTTAATTGAAAGCTAAATCTTGGCTTCACGATCGCACAATGAACAGAAAACATCACTATTTAACCGATAAATAGATAACTTAGTCCGTCATTATTGGGTTCATCGTTCCACTGGGTTTTACTTCAAGGTGAGTCGCCCCCATCGTGATGCAAAAGCGGGCTAACTATGCCCTGAATATGTGGCATTAAGCACAGTTATGAGACTAAAGGCTTAGTGCAATTGACACCGATCACAAAAGTTTTGATTATTAATTTGCGCAGCGAAATAAAACCCTTAGACTGCCCGACATGCTTACTTTAGGTAGATAAAAGTAGGCTTAAAAATAACAAATCTACGATAAATACACATACACATAATGACCTATTGGAAAGGAGAGGTAATTGTGAATATTCTTGGTTATGCACAAAAAATCGGCCGCGCGCTGATGGTCCCTGTGGCCGTCTTGCCAGCAGCAGCTGTACTCATGGGTATCGGTTACTGGATCGACCCAACCGGTTGGGGTGGTAACTCAGCTCTAGCGGCGTTCTTGATTAAATCAGGCGCGGCAATCATCGATAACATGTCTGTACTGTTTGCAATTGGTGTTGCTTACGGTATGTCGAAAGACAAAGACGGCGCAGCAGCACTAGCAGGTTTTGTTACCTTTATGGTAATCACTACGCTGTTAAGCCCTGGTGCGGTTGAGGCTATTGGTCTAGTGGCGGTTGCGGATGAAGGCACTAAGCTGGCCTTTGCTAAAATCAACAACCAATTTGTTGGTATTCTATCGGGTATTATCGCGGCTGAAATTTACAACCGTTTCTACCAAGTAGAACTACACAAAGCGCTATCATTCTTCAGTGGTAAACGCCTAGTTCCTATCCTATGTTCTTGGGCTGCTATCGTGATGTCTTTTGTACTTATGTACACTTGGCCAATCATTTTCGGTGCCCTAATCAGCTTCGGTGAGTTCATCACAGGTCTTGGTAATGTAGGTGCGGGTCTTTACGGTTTCTTTAACCGTCTATTAATCCCAGTTGGTCTACACCATGCACTAAACACAGTATTCTGGTTTGACTTTGCAGGCATCAACGACCTAGGTCGCTTCTGGATGGCTCAACAAGGTCTAGATTCTGGTGAAGCCGTTAAAGGTGTAACTGGTATGTACATGGCTGGTTTCTTCCCTGTTATGATGTTCGGTCTACCAGGTGCTGCACTAGCTATTTACCAAACAGCTAAGCCAGAGAACAAAGAGCGCGTTGCTTCTATCATGTTAGCGGCTGGTTTCGCATCTTTCTTCACAGGTGTTACAGAGCCTCTAGAATTCTCATTCATGTTTGTTGCGCCAGTACTATACCTACTACACGCAGTACTAACGGGTATTTCTCTGTTCATCGCTGCATCTATGCAATGGACAGCGGGCTTTGGTTTCTCAGCGGGTCTTGTGGATATGATCCTATCTGCGAAAAACCCAGTAGCTAACCAATGGTACATGCTAATTGCACAAGGCCTAGTGTTCTTCGCTATCTACTACACAGTATTCCGCGTGGTTATCACTAAGTTCAACCTAGCGACTCCTGGTCGTGAAGCGGCTGAAGCAAACGCAGGTGCATCTTCTGCATCAGGTAACGAAAACAAGCGTGAACTAGCACAAAAATACCTAGCTGCGCTAGGCGGTGCTGACAACCTAACGGTAATTGATGCTTGTATTACTCGTCTACGTCTAACTCTTAAAGATCGCAGCGTTATCGACGAAGCGACCCTAAAAGGTTTAGGTGCGATGGGTGTGGTTAAACTAGGTGATAACAACCTACAAGTTATCCTTGGCCCACAAGCTGAAATCGTTGCAGGTGAAATGAAAGCCATCGCTGGTAAGTAATTCATCAGCTGCAAACTGATTTGATAAGGAGAGCTTCGGCTCTCCTTTTTTTTGCCTTAAAATTCTGTGATACGCCAGAAATCGAGGTTTGAGAGCCTATTGGTTGTTCTATTTTGGTTTGACTAGATTTTGCTTGCTAATTTTTACGCTAGGAGCATGATCAGCTATTGTGCTCAGGCCACTAATGGGTGATCATTAGCGGCTATTTGTTGAAATATATTAATTACTCGAGGTATGCAATGAGTCAGGCGGACACTCGTCCTAGCAACTTCATTCGTCAAATCATTGATGAAGACATTAAAAACGGTAAGCACGGTGGGCGCGTTCATACCCGTTTTCCACCTGAGCCTAACGGTTACTTACATATAGGCCATGCTAAGTCTATTTGTTTGAACTTTGGTATTGCCCGCGATTATGACAATGCCCTTTGTAATCTTCGTTTTGATGACACTAACCCAGAAAAAGAAGACATAGATTACGTTGAAGCGATTAAGCGTGACGTGCAATGGTTGGGTTTTAAGTGGCATGGTGATATTCATTATGCGTCCGATTACTTCGAGCAGTTATATCAGTTTGCTATTGAATTAATTGAAAATGGCAAAGCTTATGTTTGTCAGCTAAATGCAGAGCAAACCCGTGAATACCGTGGCACCTTAGTGCAGCCTGGTAAGAACAGCCCTTATCGTGATCGCCCAGTAGCAGAGAGCTTAGATTTGTTTAAGCGTATGCGCGCAGGTGAGTTCAAAGAAGGCGAGATGATGCTGCGTGCTAAGATTGACATGGCATCACCTAACATGAAGATGCGCGATCCGGTAATTTACCGCATCCGTTATGCCCATCACCACCAAACCGGTGATAAGTGGTGCATCTACCCTATGTATGACTTTACGCACTGTATTTCGGATGCGCTCGAAGGCATTACACACAGTCTTTGTACGTTAGAGTTTGAAGACCATCGTCCGCTGTATGATTGGGTGCTTGATAACATCACCATTCCTTGTCATCCACAGCAGATTGAATTTTCACGATTAAACCTTGAAAGCACATTAACTTCTAAACGTAAGTTAAACATGCTAGTAACGGAAAACATCGTCAGTGGTTGGAACGATCCTCGGATGCCAACCATCGCCGGTATTCGCCGTCGTGGTTATACGCCAGAATCCATTGTTGATTTCTGTCAGCGTATTGGCGTCACTAAGCAAGAAAATACCGTTGAAGTGGCGATGCTAGAAGCTTGTATTCGTGAAGATCTTGAAGTGCGTGCGCCGCGCGCAATGGCTGTCATCAATCCCCTTAAAATCGTGATTGAGAACTACCCAGAAGATCAGATTGAAATGCTTAATGCTGCGAATCACCCGAAAGATGAATCTATGGGTTCGCGTGAGCTGCCATTTAGCCGTGAAATTTACATCGATCGCGATGATTTTCGTGAAGAAGCCAATAAGAAATACAAGCGTTTAGTATTAGGCAAAGAAGTTCGTCTGCGCAACGCTTATGTGATTAAAGCCGAGCAGGTGATTAAAGATGAGCAAGGCGAAATTGTCGAGCTGCGTTGTAGCTACGACAATGAAACCTTAGGTAAAAACCCAGCCGATGGCCGCAAGGTTAAGGGTGTTATTCATTGGGTAAGTGCTGCGCAAAATCTGCCTGTTGAAATCCGCTTATACGATCGCTTATTTACCGTGGCAAACCCAGGTGCAGCCGAAGATATTCATCAAGTGCTTAATCCAGAGTCATTAGTCGTGAAGCAAGGTTTTGCCGAAGTTTCACTGGCTAATGCTGCGCCTTTGGTGGCTTATCAGTTTGAGCGTGAAGGTTATTTCTGTTTGGACGATGTTGATTCAACAACCGATAAACCTGTATTTAACCGCACGGTTACCTTGAGAGACACTTGGGGCAAAATAGAAGACTAATTAGTCTAAGTTAGACTCCTCTAGGTTAACCCTAAATCATGCCGTTCACTTAAAGTGAGCGGCATTTTTTTTGGCGTTATTATGACGAGCAACTGTAGTGAGAGATGCCACCGGCATTGAAGAATACGGCTGGTTTTAGGCGATAGTATTTGTCCTCCACCGCTTTTGTTTGCTCGCCATAAGGATCGCTAAACACCTGTTTTAGCTCTTCAATTAATGAATAATCTCCTTGCATCGCTTGGTCATAGGCTGGGACGATCAACCATTCACGCCAGGTGTATTTAGGGTTGGTTTGTTGCATATTTGCTTTAATAGTCGCTAAGTCTTTCGGCTCAGCATCCAGCTGAGTATGCCATTGTGCTAACCAAGCTTGCCATTGCTGCTCTAGCTCACTACTGGCTTGTTGATAGAAGCTTTTCTTCAACGGGTTAATATCTTGCGGGATATGAGAAAGCTCACGAAACAAGATGGTGTAGTCAACTTGGGTCTGCATCATTAAGCGAATTAGCTGACCAAAAAGCGCGGGATGAAATTCAGTGAGTCCTAATTTGGCTGCCCACATGGCTTGGTATTGCTGTTGTATTTCGTCTCTAAAGCCTTGGCGTAGGCTATCCAGTTGGGCTAAGGCTGGCTCATCTTGGGCGAGCAGTAGCCTTAGTGCACTATAAAACATATGGAAGTTGGCTTCGGCCGCAGCGGGTTGATTAAAAAATGAAAAGTGTTGGCCGCCACCGGTCCATGGCTGAAATTCAGGTGAGAACAACTCACAAAATCCAAATGGGCCGTAATCTAAGGTAAAGCCACCAGCCGCGCAGTTATCGCTGTTAAAGTTGCCTTGGCAGTAGCCTACGCGCAGCCAATGGGTGACCAGGGCACATAAACGTTGGCGAAAAACGGCGGCTAAGGTAACCAATTGCTGATTAAAGCTCAGGCTTGGGTCTATTTCACGGCGATACTCACGCTCAATCAAGTGCGCTACTATGTCTTTGAGTTCGGTTAAATCGTTATCGTGCTTGCGCTCTCTGGCTCGGCGAGCAAATAGTTCGATTTGTCCGACCCGTAAAAACGAGGGGGCAACACGTGTAGAGATGGCAACTGGGTTATCGACCATGATATCGGGATCGGTTGCATCTGATTCTGCTGAATACCAAGGTCGTGCCACTGTCTCAGCTTTAGATACATATAATGTCAATGAGCGTGAGCTAGGTATGCCTAATGCGTGCATATACTCTTGGGCTAAAAATTCGCGTACGCTGGAGCGCAGCACGGCGCGGCCATCGGCGCCGCGACAATATGGCGTAGGGCCTGCCCCTTTTAGCTGCATTTCAACACGTTGGCCATTGAGTAGCCCCTCAAAAATCGAGATAGCACGACCATCGCCATAGCCGTTGCCGGTGCGAAATGGACATTGATGAGTGTATTCGGTGCCATAAATCGACAAGGCATAGCCGGTCGCCCAGCCATAACGGTGCATGGGGGCAGGGGCGTGGCTTAAATCCCCCGAGAAAAGTTGACGAAAACCGCTATCATGGGCCAGCGAATCGGCTAAACCAAGTTGGGTAAACAAAGCTTGGCTGTGGCTAACATATTCGGGCTCTGGCAATGGGGTTGGGGTTACGTGGACATAATGGCCACAGAACACTTGCCGCGCATAGTGATCATTGCCGTCATTGGTTGCTTGTGGATCGGGTGTTAAGGCTTTAAGTAACGAAAAATCAGCGGCCTTGCTGAACGTGGTTAAATCTGAAATCAACGCCGATGAGGCGGTTGTTGAAGGCGCTGTCATCGCGGCCATCCTTTTTTGTCTACATTTGGCGATAATAATGCAGGTAATACGTGGGATTGTGAATAAGAGTTTAATTCAGCCCTGGCACTTAACTGGGCTATTGATGGCGGGTGTCATATTTTAAATGCTAATAAACAAAGAGTTGAGGAAAAAACCAGTGTGGTTACAAAAAGAGATTGAATTATTACCGAAACGACGCGGATTTCATTTAGTCACCACGGAAATAGTGGAGCAACTTCCTGAATTAAAGAAATTTTCAATGGGCCTTGCTCACATATTTATTCAGCACACATCGGCGTCACTGACCATAAATGAAAATGCTGACGCCACGGTACGCCAGGATTTTGAAAGTTACTTTAATCGCAGCGTGCCAGAAAACGAGCCTTATTATCGTCATACCTATGAAGGCAGTGACGATTTACCTGCTCATTTAAAATCCAGCTTGTTAGGCAATAGCTTAACCATTCCTATTAGCCATGGTCAGTTGAATTTAGGCATGTGGCAAGGCATCTATTTGGGAGAGCATCGTAATGATGGGGGTAGTCGGAGGCTTGTGATCACCATCCAAGGAGAGTTGAGCTAAGGTAAAAAGCCAAGATAGTATGTACCCTGTCAGGCCGGCTAATGATAAACTTGCGGCCATTCAATTTAGTCAATATCAATGAGCCGTAACTTAGGCTACGAGGTGATCATGAACCCAATTATTGCCCTGTTAAAAGAACACAATGTTAGTGAAGATAAGATCCATTCATTGTTTCAAGAGCTAACGCAAAACCCATTAATGGCGATGGCAACATTAGGCCAACTAGGCTTGCCGCAAGATAAATTGCAAGCCTTGATGGCGCAAGTGATGCAAAATCCACAGCTGCTCAAGGACGCTGTTGATGAGCTTGGACTAGATTTTGCCAAGGTGGAAGAGGCAAAAGCTAAATTGCAGCAGTAATGGTGTTAGCCCTTTCTTGTTTATGCTGTGGCGAGTTTTTCGCCACACGCTTTAAGGATGGGCTCGCATTAAGCATCCGCACAATAAGCTGAGCCCACTGCTAATAAACAATCCTATCGCCAATTCAGTTAAGGTAAATCCAAACAACACCACATTGGCACCAAGCCAACAGGCTACACCAAGGTAGTTAAAATCTATTCTCAGTTGTTGAAAAATATTAGTTCGAGTATGCCGTTTTATTGCTTGCATCTTGGCCTCCTTTGGTCGTCAAACCCATGACGACCACATAGGATTAGGCAAAAAGCGATCCAAGATAGAGCATCAATGGACTTTATACAGGAAAAACTTTAGCCCGATGGGGCGGTATCAAAACGGTTTAGGTCTCATCTTGCTACTACACTGAATTGTTTTGGTGGTTTCGGTGGTAGGGTAAAGCCATTGATGTCGGTTTCGGCAAAGTCAGGTAAGCCATCATAGATACGCAGATTATCAATGGCATACCATTCTTCACGCATGGATTCTTTGGGCCAGCTATGGAAAAAATCATTGCCACCAATGGCCACTATATTCCATTTAACATAGCCGTCTGGCGTTATCACATCTTCGCCATCATTGCGCTCACTACGCAAGTAGGGGACGTCGGTGATGGTCAGTAAGCGACGGCCGTTCATCCATTGAATTAACACCCCATCGCGTACGTCCATGGCCGAGTTCATCTTGACGTAGAAGGCCATTTTAACCCAGTCGTGTTCGCTGCCATGAATTTGCGTATGATGTACTGGAGCTTGTTCGATAATACCGCCATCACGAAGGTTTAATGGTCGCTCTGTTGTGCCGTTTGGGCCCATGCCTTCAATCATCTCAACATAGTTCATTGAGCCTTGCGGTATGGTTATCTCGCCATTTTTAAATG
This sequence comes from Motilimonas thetidivivens, assembly GCF_046452435.1. NCBI lineage: Bacteria > Pseudomonadati > Pseudomonadota > Gammaproteobacteria > Alteromonadales > Motilimonas > Motilimonas thetidivivens. Next base: position 32,182 of record NZ_JBKFDK010000002.1, on the reverse strand, counting down.
TGTAACTGTGCCCGTGTGGGCCGCCACGTACGGTGATCACATTGCGCACACCATAGTAATCTGTCATCCAATTCCAGATAACTATCGGGCCTTTATCGCCGCCGGGAAAGCCTTGATATTCGCTGCCTCGTTCGTCAAAGCTCGATACTCGGGCAATTTTACTCATATCGGCGCGACGGCCAATATCTTGCCACGGTGGATAGACAGTGGTGTTGTCGCTAAAGGTGATCCAAAATTCAAAATAAACCTCATCTAACCCTTGATGTGAATTGCGATCAAAGACTGGCTCTCCTGCTACTAGATCGGGCAAATAGACACTTAAAATGCCATCCGTCATCCACTCATGGCTGTTGTCTTGGGTTGGCTCGCGCCAAAAAACGGCGGACTTCCCTTGTTTGCCTAGCGCTTTATCGCTGTTTGCGGCAAGGATTTCGATGATCTCATGGTGATTGTCATAGCCGTTACGTGGACTGTAATGCTGACCTTGTTGGCGCGCTGAAAAGAATTTCCCTGGCAATACATGGCCTAAAGTACGACGCTGGGCAAAGTCGGCTTTTTTATCATCGCCAAAGGTGCGGCCGTCGTGAATACCATACAAGTTAAGGCCATTTTCGGGTAAGCCCGAATGCCAATCAGGTAGACTGTCAAAGCTTTCGTCAAGTAATAAATTGGCGCTGTGCGCCGACATAATGCCTAAGGTGAGCGCACTGGCAACGCATAGTTTTGTTAACAAATGTTTGTTCATAACCTGCCTCTAAGGGGGAGGGAGGAATTGGCTCAAGCGGCCAACCCTTATATCAAATGATGAAGCCAAACTTTATATGCAACCTGTTTTATATAAAAGCTTGGCTGTGCGACATCATGAAGCAGATCGAATTATTTGGCTAAAAGCAGCCATTGCCCTCTTCACAAGGGCAAAGAAATTAAAAAATTTCGGGCACAATACGCAATGGATGATCATTATCGATTAAGGGTTGCTTAATTTTACGTTTAGGCAATTTAACTTTTTCGAGTGGCAGATCCTCATAAGGTACATGAGCTAGGATGTGTTTGATTATATTCAAGCGAACTCGCTTTTTGTCTTCCGAATGCGCAACGAACCAAGGTGCCCATTCGGTGTCTGTGTATTTAAACATGTCATCTCTGGCTTGGGTATAGTCGTCCCATTTATTATATGAAGCTACGTCCATCGGCGAGAGTTTCCATGTTTTGCGACCATCATTAATTCGATCGCGCAGACGTCGCTCTTGCTCTTCTGGTGTGACTTCTAGCCAGTATTTAAGCAAGATAATGCCTGAATCGATCATGGCTTTTTCAAAAATGGGCGCCCCCTTTAAAAAATCTTGCGCTTCTTCCTCAGAACAAAATCCCATTACTCGCTCAACACCTGCGCGGTTATACCAACTGCGGTCAAAGATGGCGACTTCACCTGCGGCAGGCAAATGCGGTACATAACGCTGCCAATACATTTGTGTTTTCTCGCGATCACTTGGCGCAGGCAGTGCATTAATGCGAAATACACGTGGACTAACTCGTTCCGTAAGGGCTTTAATGGTGCCGCCTTTGCCTGCACCATCACGTCCCTCAAATACGATACACACTTTTAGGCCCTTGTGTTGGATCCAGCGCTGCATTTTAACCAACTCAACATGCAGGGCTCGTAGCTCTTTCATGTAGGGTTTGTTTTTCATTTTTTCCAACCCATTATCAGGGCTTGCAGCATTGCTTGTTTTGGCTGAATCGGTATCACCCTTATCATGTTTTTTCTTTGACATATTGAGATCCTTGCATCGGTTTGTTTTTATGTATTAGTGTAATGGATTAAATTTCTTTGCCTAATTAGCGTTTTATAATCTTACTTCAGGGTTTGGCAAACACTATACGCACTTGATTTTATTGGCTGTGAGAGCATTGTTTCTGTTTGAGTCGCGCCCCATATAGCGATGGCTAGCACCATCACAGGGGCAAGTATCAGCAGCCATCCCATTAATTTAGCCTTTATTCCGTATGTTATGACGGTCGGACGTAGTACCTTTTTACCTTTGGCTGGATATTGACCATCACGTAAAATCCTTAAGCCACTTGGCCAACCGAAACCTGCAAAAATAATAAAGATCAGCAAGGGCACACCGACAAACACCCCATACATCAACCAAGCGATGCCATTGATACCGAGGTAATCGTAACAATGTGCTGTGTCTGAGAATTGACTTAAATTCGGGCTGATCCAGTAGTGATTAAGTGCCCAGCCAAGCAATGTTAAAACAAGGTATCCGGCAATTAATCGGATGCGCTCTTGTTTGCTGTATAAAGGGGCTTGCTGTTTTGAACTCGGGTTCGGGTGACTCATGGTTCAATATAAGTGTTCATAAAATAAAAAAAATAATATCACTAAATCAACTTGAATGGCTGTTGGTGTGGCTCATAACAGACAAAAGTCTTGTCAAGCTAGGCTGAAATCGACCTTAGTATGACTTCTAAGTAGATGATTGAGTAACAAAAACGTTTAATCAAAACCTTTTTATTTACAATATTTTAACAAATCACTGATTAATCTGAGAGCGACCTCTAAAAAATCATTTTTGCTGATCAAAAATCTGCTTTTGTTCCTTCCTTGATTAATTTTAAAACTACTATTAATAAAACTGTCATTCAGTTGATCTATTTTTGATTCGCTTACCAAATGGAATGGCATGGTTAATAAAGTTGACTGTATTTCTGGTTTGAGCAGTTCCAGATGCGGCTTCAGACATCTTTACATTTTGTACGTTGTTTACTTGGAGTCTTAATCTTAATGAAGAAGCTAGCTTTGATCACGGGTTCAAAAGGCGGTATTGGTTCCGCAATTACATGTAAATTGGTTGCTCAGGGATATCGTGTTATCGCCACGTATTACACGGGTAACTTAGAGTGCGCCAAAAAATGGTTTGAAGAGCAAAGCTTCACTGATGAGCAGGTGCGACTTTTAGAGTTAGATGTGTCTGACTCGGCCCAATGTGCAGAACGACTGAGTGCCATTTTGCAAGAAGAAGGCACTATCGATGTACTGGTTAATAATGCGGGTGTGACGCGTGATGGCGTGTTTAAAAAAATGACCGCTGAGCAGTGGCACGATGTGATTAATACCAACCTTAATAGCTTATTTAACGTTACCCACCCATTGTTTGCGGCTATGTGCGAAAAAGGCAATTGTCGCGTTATCAACATTTCTTCGGTCAATGGTATTCGTGGTCAATTTGGCCAAACCAACTATTCGGCAGCTAAGGCTGGCATGATAGGTTTTTCTAAAGCCCTTGCCGCTGAAGGTGCGCGCAGTGGCGTAACTGTGAATGTCATTGCACCTGGTTACACAGCGACACCTATGGTGACGGCGATGCGCCCAGACGTGCTTGAGAGCATTACTGGTGAAATTCCAATGAAACGCCTTGCTAAGCCAGAAGAAATTGCGGCGGCGGTGAGCTATTTAGTCAGTGATGACGCGGCTTATATTACGGGTGAAACCTTGTCCATTAACGGCGGTTTACACATGCACTAAGCACAGTTTGTGCAATTGGTGTTAATGAACTTGAAGAAGGATGAGGTAGAGATGGAAAAAGTTTACATTGTTGCGGCTAAACGTACTGCATTAGGCGCATTCTTAGGTAGTTTAAAAGATTTCTCAGCTGGCAAATTGGCAGCTTGCAGTATTAAAGGGGCATTGGATTCGATTTCACTGCCTACCACTGAAATCGATGAAGTTATCGTGGGTAATGTTATCGGTGCCGCTCAAGGCATGAACGTGGGGCGTCAAGCATCTATCTATGCTGACATCCCCGCATCAGTACCTGCATACAGCGTTAATATGGTTTGTGGTAGTGGCATGAAAGTGGTGATGGACGGTGTGGCACATATTCGCGCTGGCGATGCGCAAGTTGTTGTGGCGGCAGGTGTTGAAGTGATGTCGCAAATTCCATTTGCGGCACCGGCTGCGATGCGTCAAGGCCAAAAAATGGGCAATCTGGCATTAACGGATTTGCTCATTAACGATGGTCTAACCGACGTTTTTAATCAATATCATATGGGCGTGACAGCAGAAAATGTGGCTAAGCAAGTTGGTATTACGCGTCAAGAGCAAGACGAGTTTGCCCTTGCCAGCCAGCAAAAAGCGGTCGCAGCCATTGAAGCGGGTCGCTTTGTCGATGAAATCGTGCCTGTTGATGTGGTGTCACGTCGTGAGACTACCCAGTTTGCTGTTGATGAATATCCAAAAGCCAATGCAACTTTTGATGGCTTGAGTGGGTTACGTCCAGCATTTGACCGAGAGGGCAGTGTGACGGCGGGTAACGCATCTGGCATTAATGACGGTGCAAGTAGCGTTATTTTGGCATCTGAAAGCGCGGTTAAGCGCCTTGGCCTAACGCCTTTAGTTGAAATCGTAAGCTATGCGCAAGTGGGGTTAGATCCAAGTGTAATGGGTCTTGGCCCGGTAGGCGCAGTCACGGCGGCATTAGCTAAGTCTGAATTAGCAATCCAAGATATTGATGTTTTTGAATTAAATGAGGCCTTTGCGGCGCAAGCATTAGGCGTTGCTAAAGAGCTAGCTAAAGAGCATGGCGTGCCAGTGCAAGCTATTTTAGACAAAGCGAATGTTAATGGCGGTGCTATCGCATTAGGCCATCCATTGGGCGCGTCAGGTAATCGAATTTTAGTATCGCTAGTTCATGAGCTAGCTCGCCAGCAAGGAAACTACGGGGTGGCTTCTTTATGTGTGGGCGGTGGTATGGGCACGGCGGTCATAGTGAAACGCTGTTCGTAGTTGGCAATAAGGAAACTTGCTTCATCTTAGTTAATTTAAGTTAGTTAATTAATTAAAGGGGTGAGGCATGTGGTTTTAATAGCAAGTTGGAAACGGCGCTTAATGTTAAGCGCCAAATTAAAATTTAGGAGATAAACCATGTATACCGATATGTTTAAGATGTTTAATGAGCAATCAGAAAAAGCCCTACAGCCATACATTAAGTTCAATAAACTGATGGCTAAAAATGCTGAAGTATTGACTGAGTTGCAATTAAACGCAGTGCGTACTTACAGTGAGATTGGCTTATCGCAAATGAAAGCTGCCACCGAAGTGAAAGATGTGTCTTCACTAGCGGTATTTAACAGCAACCAAATGGCTGTGCTAACGCGTCTGTCACAACAAATGATGGAAGACAGCAACAAGTTACAAAACATCGCCAAAGAATTTAAACAAGATGTTGAAGAGCTAACTAACGAGAATATCAAAGCGGCTACACCCGCTTAATAATCGACAAGTCAGCCACCCTTTCTGGGTGGCTTTTTCCGTTCAAGAGGGTCAACTTATGTTTCAAAACTTCTTCTCGGACTATCTTGTCAAATTGCAAGAAAGCAACCAGCAATGGTGGCAGGACTTTGAGCAAGGCAAGGGAGCCGTCAATTCACCACTGAATCAAGCCATGAACGAAGTCAACTGTGAAGACTTTAAGCAATTATTGCAAGGTGCAGTCAATCAGCCTGCGGCAATGTTAGAGCTGCAAATGCAGTGGTGGCAAAAGCAGATGGAAATTTGGCAAAATGTTATCCTGCAAGAAACGGATAAGCCTTCAGTGATTGAGGCTGAGCGCGGTGATAAACGCTTTGCTGATCAAGCTTGGCAAGATCAAGCCATTTATAATTTCATTAAACAGTCCTATTTATTGTTTAGTAAAACTTACCTAGATACGATTAATGCGGTTGAAGGTGTCGATGAAAAAGCCAAAGAGCGCTTGAGCTTCTTTTCTCGTCAGATGATCAATGCGATGTCGCCAAGTAACTTTATTGCGACCAATCCTGAGCTACTCAAGTTAACCATGGAAAAAAATGGTGAGAACTTAATAGCGGGCTTATCGGTGCTTCAGCAAGACATGGCAAACAGTGCGGATGTGTTGAAAATTCGCATGACCAATAGCGATTCGTTCAAGTTAGGTGAAAACGTTGCCAATACCCCAGGTGATGTGGTCTATAGAAACCAATTATTTGAATTAATTCAATACCGTCCCACCACCGAAAAAGTCAATGCTACACCGCTGCTAATAGTGCCGCCATTTATTAATAAATACTACATCCTAGATTTACGTGAAAAGAATTCCATGGTGCGCTGGCTGGTGGATCAAGGCCATACGGTATTTATGATGTCTTGGTGCAATCCAAGTGCCGCCCACGCCGATGTGGAATTTGGCGACTATGTGACCGAAGGTGTGGTTAAGGCCGTTTCAGCCATCGAAGATATTACCGGCCAAGAGCAAATTAATGCCGCAGGCTATTGCATTGGTGGTACTGTGCTGGCTTCAACGGTCGCTTATTATGCTGCTAAGCGGATGAAAAAACGCATCAAATCGATGTCGCTATTCACTACATTATTAGACTTTACCCAACCGGGTGAAGTGGGCGCGTTTATCAACGAGCCTGTGGTTCGTGCGATTGAATTACAAAATAACACCTTAGGTTATATGGATGGTCGCTCATTAAGCGTGACCTTTAGCTTATTGCGTGAAAATAGCTTGTACTGGAATTACTATGTGGATAATTACCTTAAAGGTAATAGTCCAGTCGATTTTGATTTGTTGTATTGGAACAGTGACAGTACCAATGTGGCAGCGAAGACGCACAACTTTATGCTGCGAGAGCTTTACTTGCAAAACAAACTGGTTCAAGACAAAGGCGTAAAAGTGGGTGGTGTTTGGATCGATCTGGCTAAAATTCGGGTCCCAAGTTACTTCATTTCGACGAAAGAAGATCATATTGCCTTGTGGCAAGGAACTTATCGCGGTGCGTTGCAAATCGGCGGCGATAAAACGTTTGTTTTAGGTGAGTCTGGCCATATTGCGGGCGTAGTTAATCATCCTGACAAAAACAAGTACGGATTTTGGACTAACCAAAACTTAGTGGAAGACGCTCAGCAGTGGTTTGATAATGCCGACCATACCGAAGGCTCTTGGTGGTTACATTGGCATCAATGGCTACTTGGCTTTAATCCAGATGAGCAGGTAGAGCCTTATCATATTGGCGCGGCAAATTATCCTGTGTTAGCGGCAGCTCCGGGTGAATACGTTAAGCAAACCTTGCCGATACAAACAGCTGCAAAGGTCGTTGAGACAGAAGAGTTTGTTGCCATGGTTTGATTGATTGAATGATTAACTCCAAAAAGCGTGGCATAGTGCCACGCTTTTTTTATCTAATCAGATACGATTATTTACGGGACAGCTCGCTAAAAAATCAATCATTTCATCATAAAAATGCTGTTGATTCTCTTCTTTATGAAAACCATGTCCTTCATCTTGTTTCAGCATGTATTTTACTTCTACTCCACGCTTACGCAGTGCATTGACTATTTGATCTGACTCCTGCTGTTTAACGCGAGGATCTTGTGCGCCTTGCGCCACAAACAAGGGGGCTTTGATCTTATCAACATGGTAATACGGGGATATTTCTCTCAATTTCTTAATATCGGTATAAGGATTACCGACATTCTCAAGCCAGAATTCGCGGCCCATACCCCAAGATTCATCCATATTCATTAAGAATGTATGCAGGTTAGATATGCCAACATAATTTACTCCGCAGGCATATAAATCAGGGGTAAAAGCTAAGCCTGCTAAGGTGGCATAGCCGCCATAGGACGCACCGTAGATCATTACTCTTTTAGGATCGGCAATGCCCTGTTCGATAAGCCACTCTACCCCGTCGGTAATATCATGCTGCATACTTCCAGTACCAAACTGGTGAAAACCGGCAGCAACAAAGAGCGACCATAGCCACCTGAGCCGCGATAATTGATTTGTAAAACGCCGTACCCTTGGCTTGCTAGTAGCTGCGTCTCTGGATTATATTCCCATTTGTCGAGCACACCAAAAGGTCCGCCGTGAGGATGAATTACGACGGGTATAGATTTTTTAGCGTTATTTGGCATTGTTAACAAGCCATTCAATCTTCGACCATCACGCGTCATAAATTGTACAGTTTTCACTTCAGCTAACGGGATATCGTTAAGCCAAGGATAGGCATTAGGCAAGGTCGTGATTGATAAAGTGCTAGTATCTAATTTTGCGTAGCGACCTGGCCTTTGCGGCGATTTGTCATTTAATAATAGGATTTTTCCATCATCAGACAAAGAGATTACTCGGTAGTGTTTTGAGAATTTTTCAGTTATTACTTGATCAAGTTCCTTAGCCTGTTGAGACAGAGGGAGTAATACGCCTTTGTCTCTCTGGTAGTAGACCCAAGATAGTTGTGTATCATTGGGTAATACACCAGCCGATAAAATATCGTATCCTGCCCTTGAAATAATAGGCGTCATCGCGAAAGTATCAGTATTGAATTTGACAACTCTAATCGTGTTGGAGCGATGGTTAGTTCGGACAATCATTTCGTTTTTATCATCATTGAATTTAATAACAGAAAAAACGGTACCATTATTTAAAGTAACAAAAGGGCGAAACGTTAAATCATTCGGACCTCGGTAATGATATTCGAGCTTTTCAAATTTATTGTCATCATTTGGATGCCAGCGTACTTTGATTCGAGCGTTGCCATTATCATCGTATATGGGAGCCCACAAGGTGTCGCTGAGTGAATATTCCGAGGTTAATTTTTTTGTTTTAATGTTGATTGAATACTGTAAAAAGTGGCTTTTATTTTGTTTATTCAATAATAAGTGAATCTGACCTGGTTGGTTTTTGACCCGTTGAATATTGGCGGCACGGGTATTCTCATAGGGCGTTAGGTTAGTTGTTAACCCGCTGCTAATATCTACGGCATATAAGTGAAAATTTTCATCACCATTTTTATCTTGTAAGTAACCAATGTGGTGGTTATCTAACCATAAGTAATAATCTAAGTCTTGATCTACAAAGCGCGTTAACTGTTTATCGGTGCTAGGGTTGGGAATATTATCATGAGAAACAAATACCTGCATTCTGCCTTGCTGGTCTCGAGCTAAATAACCTAACTTCTCTCCATCAGGAGACAATACATAATGCCCAACTTGAGCTTTTTTAAAGAATAGCTCAACAGCTTTATGTTTAACTTGATATTGTCCTGACAACTCGGGCAGTGAATGGGCTTGTTGAGTATCTAAAGAAGTTTCAGGTTGAGTATCGGTTGTATTAGCACAACCACTTAATAATCCCACTAATATAAGGCTGGCTAGTCGTATCATTTTTTACATCCCTCAAAAAAATTGAGGGGAAGGTTACATCTACCATAATTTGATGTAAAGGCATAATATGTCGTATTACATTATTTGTTAAAAACCGCCAGCTATAGAGAAGGCGGTTTTTTATGTCCGTAAATTAGATACGATTATTAGCAGGGCAGCTCGCTAAAAAATCAATCATTTCATCATAAAAATGCTGTTGATTCTCCTCTTTATGAAAACCATGTCCTTCATCTTGTTTCAGCATGTATTTTACTTCTACTCCACGCTTACGCAGTGCATTGACTATTTGATCTGACTCCTGCTGTTTAACGCGAGGATCTTGAGCGCCTTGCGCCACAAATAAGGGGGCTTTGATCTTATCAACATGGTAATACGGGGATATTTCTCTCAATTTCTTAATATCGGTATAAGGATTACCGACATTCTCAAGCCAGAATTCGCGGCCCATACCCCAAGATTCATCCATATTCATTAAGAATGTATGCAGGTTAGATATGCCAACATAATTTACTCCGCAGGCATATAAATCAGGGGTAAAAGCTAAGCCTGCTAAGGTGGCATAGCCACCATAGGACGCACCGTAGATCATTACTCTTTTAGGATCGGCAATGCCTTGCTTTATAAGCCATTTCACTCCATCGGTAATATCATGTTGCATACTACCAGTCCCAAACTGGTTGAAACCCGCGGTAAGGAATTTTTTACCATAGCCACCTGAGCCGCGGTAATTGATTTGTAAAACGCCGTAACCTTGATGCGCTAGCATTTGCACTTCAGGGTTATATCCCCAAGTGTTGAGTATCCCAAATGGGCCACCATGGGGTAAGATGATAATAGGAAGGTTCTTTTTCTCCTTTTTATGCGGCAGAGTTAATAGGCCATGAATAGTTAAATTATCCCGCGATTGGAACTTCACTGGGTGCATCTCACTTAAGTGCTCGGGTTTTAACCAAGGGGTGGCCTGGCCAAGGGCTGTAAAGTTGTGTGTTTCACTATCAAATAACATGTACTCTACGGGAATGTCGGCATCGGTATTGGCTAGTATCGCTTTCTTGCCGTCTTGAGTTATCGAATTGACCGTGAAGTGAGTTGAGAATTTCGATTCGATAACTTGATACAACTTTTTTGTTGTAGGCGATAGAGGCTTTAATTTACCTTTGCCTTCGGCAAAGTAGACCCATGAAAGTTCATTGTCTTGCGGGAGAAAGCCTGCTCCCAATACATCATAATCATCATGTTCAAACACGGTCGCCATTTGGTGCGTATCCATATCGAATTTAACGACCCTTACTTTGTCGGAGTTATGGTTAGTTAATGCAAAAATTTCGTTAGTCGCATCATTGAAGTGGATGATTGAGAAGTCGTCGCCTTTGTTTATTGTGATCAGCTTACTAAAGGTCATGTCGCCTGGATTACGATAATGGTATTCCATTTTTTCATATTTATCATCGTTAGGTGCCCAGCGCGACTTAACTCTGGCGAAACCATCTTGGTCGTATATCGGGCCCCATAGACTATCAGAACGTACAAACTCGGGAGTTATTCGTTTCGTGTTAATGTCTAGGGAATAGGGATAAAAGTAGCGTTTATCCTCTTTGTTCATATAGAAAGTAATTTTGCCGGGTTTATTTTTGATTCTCCTTACATTAGCAACCCGCGTAGATGGGAAAGGGGTAAGGTTAGTTATTTCTCCTGTGTCTACATTAACCATGTTGAGTTGATAGTTTTCATCTCCATCATTGTCTTGGAAATAGCCCAAATGAGCGTCATCTAACCATAAATAACCGTCTAGGTTTTGACTGGTCACTTGTGTTAATTGCTTGTCTTGTTGCCCATCCATTTTCAAGAATAATTGTAGCCTTCCTTGTTTGTTCCTAGCTAAGTAACTGATGTGCTTGCCATTAGGTGATAATTGGAAGTTACTAATAGCCGGTTTTTTAAAGAAAAGTTCAACGGCTTGATGTTTAACTTGATAAGGTCCTACCAGTGCAAGCATTGAATCAGCTTGTTGGATATCAGAAGTAGCGCTAGGTGTGCTTGTTGTATCGTTTGTTGTATTGGCGCACGCGCTTAATAGTCCAGCCAATAATAAACAAGGTAGCAGTTTGGTTTCCATGAAATATCCTTAAATAGGTAGATTAAGAATATTGTATTTTTATTTTTTATTGATGTAAAGACATAATATGTCACAACTTGAACAATAAAAAACCCTGCAATGCAGGGTTCAAGTTAGTATTTTTTTGCTTCGTCAACTTAATCGTGAGCATAGCCTTGGGCTGGTAGTTCGCTACCATCAAGTACAGCTTTACCATTTTTCATGGTTAAACGGTTGTTGATAAACCATTTAACAGCTAACGGGTAAATGCGGTGCTCTTGATCTTGTACTCGAGCAGCGAGCTCTTCGGCGGTATCGTCAGTGAATACCGGCACCTTAGCTTGTAAGATTACCGGACCACCATCAAGCTCTTCGGTAACAAAGTGCACACTTGCGCCGTGCTCTTCATCGCCCGCGTCAATGGCGCGTTGATGGGTGTTTAATCCCTGATATTTAGGCAACAGTGAAGGATGGATGTTGAGCATCTTACCTTGATAATGTTGCACAAATTCAGGGGTTAAGATTCGCATAAAGCCTGCCATCACGATCAAGTCAGGATTAAGCTTATCTATCTCAGCCATCAAAGCTTGATCATAAGCACTGCGATCACTGATGCCTTTACTGGCAACGGTGATCGCCGGAATATTGGCTTCTTTTGCTCGCTCTAATCCGTACGCATCAGCTCTGTTGCTAATCACTGCGACAATTTCACCCGGCTCTTGGCCAAGGTGAACTTGGTCGATGATAGCTTGTAAATTACTGCCACTACCAGAAATGAGCACCAGTATTCTGTTACTACTCATGGTTAGCCTTAGTTAATGACGACTTGTTGCTCGCCATCGGCAGCGTTTTCGACATGACCAATTAACCAAGCGTTTTCGCCTAAGCTGGTTAATAGTTCAAGAGCTTTTTCTTTGTCTGCGTCAGCAACCGCGATTATCATGCCCACACCACAGTTGAAGGTGCGATACATTTCTTCGGTTTCAACATTGCCGTTTTCTTGTAGCCAGTTAAAGATCTCAGGCCATTGCCAGCTGCTGCCGTCGATAACGGCTTTGGTGTTAGCTGGTAGCACGCGAGGGATATTTTCCCAGAAACCACCACCCGTAATGTGTGATAGGGCGTGAACGTCTGTTTGCTTGATTAGCTCAAGTACTTGTTTAACGTAAATACGGGTTGGCTCTAGTAGGGCTTCACCTAATGTACGATCGCCAAATGGCGCGCTGGTGTCAGCACCTGAAACTTCTAAAATTTTACGAACTAATGAGTAACCGTTAGAGTGTGGGCCACTTGAACCCAGTGCGATAAGTGCATCACCAGCTGCTACTTTTGAGCCATCAATCACTTCGGCTTTTTCTACTACACCGACACAGAAACCGGCAATGTCGTAGTCTTCGCCTTCGTACATGCCTGGCATTTCAGCGGTTTCACCGCCGATAAGCGAACAATTTGATAGCTCACAACCAGCGCCAATACCGGTCACAACGGCTGCTGCAACGTCTACGTCTAGCTTGCCTGTGGCGTAGTAATCAAGGAAGAATAGTGGCTCTGCACCTTGTACGATCAAGTCGTTTACACACATAGCAACAAGGTCAATACCCACTGTGTCGTGTTTTTTTAGGTCGATAGCAAGACGCAACTTAGTGCCTACACCATCGGTACCTGCAACCAGTAATGGTTCTTTATAACCAGCAGGAATTTGACATAGCGCACCAAAACCTCCCAAGCCACCCATAACTTCAGGTCGTTTAGTTCGTTTGCTGACACCTTTAATGCGTTCTACAAGAGCGTTACCCGCGTCGATATCTACGCCAGCATCTTTATAACTCAAGGAAGTGGTTTTGTTGCTCACAGAAGTCCCTCACCCATAACCAGACAATATATAGCCAGTGACTAATGCCACTAAGCGGTAAAAATTCGCGGGTATTTTAACAGGGCTAGCCCCTGAGTAGAAATATTTCTGTGTATTAATGCGCAAAATAATAAAAATTGATCTTAGGTGGTGGCGTTTTTTGCTAGAATTGGTCGGTTTTTTGCTTTTTTATTGTGTATTGGAGTTGATTATGAAGATTCGTGAAGTTAAACACCCATTAATTCAACATAAACTAGGGTTGATGCGTGAGGCGAACATTAGCACGAAACGTTTTCGTGAATTAGCAAGGGAAGTAAGTGCATTGCTCACTTATGAAGCAACTTCTGACTTGGCATTAGAAGATGTCACCATTCAAGGCTGGGCTGAAGAAATCACGGTGCAACAGATTAAAGGCAAAAAAATCACGGTAGTGCCGATTTTGCGCGCAGGCCTAGGCATGATGGATGGCGTGCTTGAACATATGCCCAGTGCCAAAATCAGTGTAGTGGGGATTTATCGTGATGAAGAAACCTTACAACCTGTGCCTTATTTTGAAAAGCTGGTTAACCAAATTGATGACCGCTTAGCGTTAGTGGTTGATCCTATGCTGGCGACAGGTGGCTCTATGATCGCTACCCTAGATTTACTCAAAGCGAAGGGCTGCACCAACATTAAAGTGTTAGTCATAGTGGCAGCGCCCGAAGGGATCGCGGCACTTGAGCAAGCGCATCCGGATATCGAACTTTATACCGCTTCTATTGACCAAGGCTTGAATAAGCAGGGCTACATTATGCCTGGTCTTGGTGATGCCGGAGATAAAATTTTCGGTACCAAATAGGCAGGTTGATTAGTAAATGGCCACTAAGAGCCAGATCAATTTCAGGTCTTAACCTCTAATGCCCACTGCGCAGGCTAAAGTCAAACATGGCAGGTTTAGCGCAGTCTCGTTTTACACATAATATTGGGGAAGATATGAGTCAAGTTGAAGAAGCGCCGCCTGCGCAAAATATAGGGCCACAAGATCAAGTGATCACTAACGGCCCTTGGCAAACCGCACTGGCCGGATCGCAAATGTTATTTGTGGCCTTTGGAGCCTTAGTATTAATGCCGCTTATCACCGGACTTGATCCGAATGTGGCCTTATTTACGGCTGGTATAGGTACCTTATTGTTTCAGTGGGTAACCAAGCGTCAAGTACCGATCTTTTTAGCGTCGTCATTTGCTTTTGTTGCGCCTATTTTATACGGCGTACAAACGTGGGGGATAGCGGGTACCATGTCTGGCCTTATGGCTGCTGGCTTTGTCTATATGTTGATGGCCATGTTTGTCAAAGTGCGGGGCAGTGAGTTTATTCACCGTATCTTACCTCCCGTGGTGGTGGGGCCGGTGATCATGGTGATAGGTTTAGGCTTAGCGCCCGTGGCTGTGAATATGGCCATAGGTAAAACCGGCGACGGCAGCGTGGTGTTGATGGAGCAAGACACCGCGATGATTATCTCTATCTCGGCATTGCTGGTCACCTTGTTGATGTCTACCTTAGCCAAAGGTTTACTTAAATTAGTGCCAATTTTTGCTGGTGTGGTCGCAGGTTATATTCTTGCTGTGATGTTTGGCCAAGTTGACTTTACGCCAATTCAGCAAGCGGCTTGGTTTAGCATTCCCAACTTTGTGGCGCCTGAATTTAATTGGCATGCCATTATATTTATGCTGCCCGTTGCCATTGCGCCGGCGGTGGAGCATGTTGGCGATATATTAGCCATAGGTAATGTCACCAAAAAAGACTACCTGAAAAAGCCAGGCCTACATCGCACCTTGTTTGGTGACGGTATTGCTACAGCTGCTGCCTCTTGTTTTGGTGGGCCGCCAAATACAACCTATTCGGAAGTCACGGGCGCGGTGATGCTCACGCGTAACTTTAATCCGGTGACCATGACTTGGGCTGCCGTATTTGCGATTGGACTGGCTTTTATTGGTAAGTTTGGCGCTGTGCTGCAAACCGTACCGCCTGCGGTAATGGGGGGGATCATGATGCTGTTATTTGGTACAATCGCTTCTGTTGGTCTAAATACCTTAATTCGCCATCAAGTTGATTTAAGTAAAGCCCGAAACTTATGTATCGTTTCGGTGGTACTTGTTTTTGGTATCGGCGGTATGGCATTCGGTATTGGCTCATTTAGTCTACAAGGGGTGAGCTTGTGTGGTTTAGTGGCCATTGCCCTTAATTTGCTACTGCCTAAACGCTAAGCGGATAAGGCAAAAGCAATAACGTTAAGGCGGCTTGGGTGCCGCCTTTTTAATGGCTGTTATTTATATAATAGGTTAATAAAAGTGAGGAAAGAAAACGTGTTGGGTACTAGGGTTAGGGGAATGTTGAGCGCCATGGTATTGGTATTACTTGGGCTAGTTGTAACCCCTGTGATGGCGCAAAACCTTTATCAAGTGACGTTAAAGGCGTCCACTGACGAAGAAGAGGCACTCTTGGTTAACGCCTTTGAACGTATGTTGCTTAAAGTGACAGGCAGTCATCAACGTGTCGACAGAGTAATGCAATTACCTACTTTACCGCCAATGACAGATCTTATCTATCAACAAACCCGCATAGATGACACCCTACAAGTGAGCTTTAATCAGTATAAAGTGAATCAACTACTAAGTACTGCCAATATTGATGTTTGGCCCGAGCCTCGCCCTCGTGTATTGGTTTGGATTGCGCAGCAAAGTGGGCAGGACAAATCCATCATAGCTGAATATCAGCCGAATGAGTTGGTGTCAGGAATAGAAGAAGGCGCACAGCAGCGCGCGTTAACGGTCACTCTGCCTTTATTAGATTTAGATGACCTAAGTGCAATTACCTTTACCGATATTTGGGGGCGCTTTTTGCAACCTGTCGTGCAAGCCAGTCAGCGCTATCAAGTGAACTATATTGCTTTAATTAAAGCGCAGCATAACGAAAAAACGCCTGATGAAAGCCAAGTAATATGGCAATTGATAGATAACGCTGGGTTGCCCATTTTACAAGGAGAAGAACTGGGATTACTTGAAGACAGTGGTGTTGCATTAGCAAATCAACTGGCAGATTATTTTGCCGATAATTTAGCATCGCCGCCACAAGCTGAAACAGACGCAACCATCTTGGTAGACATAGATAACATCAAAGGGATGGCCGATGTCGTTTTAGTGAAGCGATATTTTGAGCAATTAACGGGGGTGCACCAAGTGACCTTGGCCGCCATGAAACCCAATGGCATGCAACTTTCCCTTAAATTACTCAGTAGCAAAGAACAGTTGATTCAATTACTGACCGAGCAAGGTCAAATTGCTTGGCAAGAAGACAGCGTACAAGATCAGCATTTAGCAGTAACCTGGCTAGGGGTTAATCAAGCAAATGAAGCGCCATGAGCGCTTTGCCGAACAAACTAGCTAATGATACACTTGGCTCACACCCCGACATTAAGATGATTGAGTGGAACAGCATAACCCTTCACAGCTTTCGCTATCGGTGCAGTTACCAGATGATGAGACCTTTGCCAGTTTTTACCCCGGTGACAATGCCCAGTTATTAACCGCCTTAAAAAATGCCGCTATTGGCCAAGGCGACGATGTGATTTTTTTGTCGGGGGCAGAGGGCTCGGGCCGCTCCCACTTGTTGCATGCCACCTGTGCAGAAGCTAACGATAGTGGCTTAGCGGCGGCGTATGTGCCATTGGATTTACATCATATGATGAATCCTGCAATGCTGGATGGCATGGAAAATATGCCGCTTATCTGCATTGACGCGCTTGAAGCTATCGCGGGCAATGGGCCATGGGAGCAAGCGCTGTTTAATCTGTATAATCGCTGCTTGGAGCAGAAAGCAGCAAATCGAGCGCGCAACTGCTTGATATTTACAGGCAATAACAGCCCCAAATACTTGAACTTATCACTCCAAGACTTAGTTTCCCGGCTCGAGTGGGGAACCAGCTATCGTATTGCCCCCCTTGACGATGAGGCTAAATTAGGTGCGCTGCAGTTAAGGGCGCAGCTACGAGGTTTTAAATTACCGGTAGAAGTAGGTCGATTCCTGCTCAATCGTTTGAGTCGAGAAATGGCTATGCTATTGAAAACGCTAGACCACTTAGATAGCGCCTCAATTGCTGCGCAGCGCAAGCTTACCATTCCTTTTGTTAAAGAAACTCTAAATCTGTAGCTTTAGCGCTACAGATTACATTAATTGCTTAACTATTGGCGTTGTTACCCTGAATCAGATATTCAGGGTAACTTTAGGCTATTTAGGTAGCTATTTAGGTAGCTATTTAGGGGATTTTGGCTGTTTGGGTTTACGGATACTTAAGCCTAACTCGCGGCCACGGTATTTAGCATAATAGACACAGCCATAAAAGAAAGTGCTGGCTAATAGCAATTCAACCACGGCGAGCCAGCGTTCATTTTCATCGGCGACTATGATGGTTAAACTATGCAAAAAATACCATAGGCTGATAAAGCTAGCCCAAGCATAAGTATAGGGATTGCCTCTTAGAATGCCGCGTAGCGGAAACAAAAGCGGCACAAACCATAGCCCTAACATTAGCCCAAGGCTGATCCCTTCTGGTGGGGGCGATAACCATAGATGCCACATCAAAACGTAGGCCATCAAACTAAAATAACCTAGTTGTGCGATTTTACGATAAGTTTGAGTTTGCATTATAAAATGTCCAACACCTGCTCAGGCGGTCGGCCAAGGGCTGCTTTATCACCTTTAATAACAATTGGACGTTCGATTAATTTCGGATTGGCGATCATCGCAGCAATCAGCTCATCTTCATTTTCCACCTCGGCCAAGCCTAATTCTTTATACAAGGTTTCTTTGGTGCGCATTAATTGTCTGGCACTGGTAAAATTAAGTTTTTGCAAAATAGTAGCGAGGGTATCAGCGCTGGGTGGGGTGGTTAAATATAAAACCACGTCAGCTTGTACACCATGTTGCTCAAGTAACGCCAGCGTTTCGCGACTCTTTGAACAACGTGGATTGTGATAAATTTGTACTTGTGACATGCTGGATCTCCATTTCAACATAATTAGCTCGGCCCCGTGTCAACCAATAGCGACAGGCCAAGACTAAATGGCTCGATTAGATAGCGCATTGTAAACCCAAAGCGCGCTAAGATGCGAGAAGGCTTTACTGAATGTGGTCAACCTTAGGTTAAACAAAGATGAAATTACGTGTCACGTTTCTGTCCTTATTTTTGCTGTTAGCTGGATGCGGCCAAGCAGAATTGACTTTGGCAACCGGAGCAAGCGCTAACTTAAAAGATTATCAAGGTCAGTGGTTATGGGTGAATTACTATGCCGATTGGTGCAAACCTTGTATCAAGGAATTACCTGAATTGGACAAGTTTGATCAGTCGTCAGACCAGCATACCGTTCTTGCCATTAGTTTTGATGATTTACCCTTAGCGCAGTTACAGACTAGCTGGCAAAAGTGGCAGGTATCTTTTGATTTCGCCAGAGTAGAGCGAGAAGACTTTAGGTTAGCGCGCCCTAAGGTTCTACCAACAACCTATTTGCTTAATCCTCAAGGTGAGCTGGTGGCTACCTTAATTGGCGAGCAAAGCCAAGCTAGCTTGTTACAAGCTTGGCAACAAGCCCAGTCTAATTAAACCTTAACCATTAAGCTCTTCTAGCCAAGCTTGAGAAAGTTTAAATTGCTCAATTTTGGCTTCAATGCGAGCCCGCTCTAGGGTGTTGTCGGTTTCTGCTAGCGCGCTACCGAGCTCGCGTATTCCTCTTTTATAATCACCATGTAAGGCTAAGTATTCGGCTCGGGCTTGATAGGCTTGGCTAAGATTGCCAAGGCCTTGGTAAACCTGGATAGCCATCGACCAAGCAAGAGCATTATTTGGCTTTTGGCGCAAAAAGCTATCAACCACTTTGGCGGCAGCTTGGTAGTTTTTTTGTTCCATATACGCATTGATCAGGTTAATGGCAACCACGGCATTGGTTGGCATCTGTTGATAAAAGGTATTAAGGCGGGCGATGGCTTGGTCATAGTTTTTTTGCGCCAAATCGAGATCGGTTTTGACATCAAGGTAAAACAAATTACGCCCATCATTTTGAATTAGCTGGTCGATGATAATGTGTGCATCTTGATAGCGCTCTAACTGCAATAAAGCCAGCGCTTTGCCGTATAACGCCGCTTCTTTCACCGAGTAATTTTGACTCTTCAGCTGATTGTCATAATGGCTTAAGCTGCCTTCGGCGCTGCGATTAGAATAGCGGGTTTCAATCCTGGCTTTGGCTAAATGAAAATCTAAGCTTGGCTTGATCGTTACTTTGGGTAATTGTGCTGCGCGGCTGCGAGATTCTGCCACACGAGTATCCGGCAGTGGGTGAGTTAATAACATTTGCGGTGGCGTGCTAGCGTAGCGGTATTGGGCTGATAATTTTCCAAAAAAGCCCGCCATTTCTCTAGGATCATAACCACTGCGGCTCAGTGTATAGATGCCAATACGGTCGGCCTCAAATTCATGGGTGCGCGTGTAGTTGATACTGGCTTGCATATTAGCGGCAAGGCTGGTTTGCAGCATCGCCATCCCCGCTTCAGGAGAAACTAAGGTTAGCAATAAAGAGCCTGCTAAGGCCGCCAAGGTGGCCGGATTGCTGCGCGACTGCGCTTCCATCATTCGCGCAAGATGGCGCTGTGTGACGTGGGCGATTTCGTGGGCGACCACAGAGGCAAGTTGGCTTTCGTTATCGGCGTAAAGAAATAGCCCAGTGTGAATTTTTATATAGCCGCCAAAAAACGCCGCTGCGTTAATTTCATCGTCCTTGATTAGGAAAAAATGAAAAGGGAACTTCACTGAGTCGGCATTGGCCACTAAGTTATGACCTAACTCACTGATATATTCGACTAAGACGGGATCATCAATAACAGGCAAGCCACCACGCAGCATCACACTGAAGGCTTTGCCATATTCCTTCTCTTTATCTATGGTTAAGGCGCTAGCACCTGCGGTGCCGATTTCGGGCAAGTTAGCAAAGCAAGATGCGCTGCCGACAAGCATTAATAGGCCAAAGAGAAAAGCACGAAAAGCTGAAATAAAAAACACAAAAGCATCTCATTTAGGACGATTTTAGCAGCATAAACGCTCAAGCTAGGTTGGCGCAAGGTTCCCTTGGTAAAACTAAGTAAATAATTAAATCGTCAAATCCGCTGGTTAATGTTGTGTTGTATTTTGAATAGCTTGATAATCCTCAGTCGGTGTAATAATAGGTAAGTGGTCAATGACTCATTTGGACTGTCAGGGGATGCAATGCCCTATGCCATTGATTAAAATGCGGCAATGGTTAGCTCAAGCAATTTACCCTGCACAATTGAGGCTCGTGCTCGATGACACCGGTTCGAAGCAAGATATACCACGTTATTTAGACAAACATAAAATACCTTATGAAATATGCGAAGCATCAGCCAACAAGCTGACATTGGTGATATCAAGTAAGTAAGTTAATCAGTTTTTATAGGAGCCATTCGCGATATGTTTGATGTTTTCTCTCGTTGGTACAAAGATAGGTTTTCCGACCCTCATGCGGTTACCTTAGGTATCTTATTGTTGTTTGGCTTTGGCATTATTTACTTTTTTGGCTCCTTATTAGCGCCATTGTTAGCCGCGATTGTCATTGCTTACTTGCTCGACTGGCCAGTCAATTCCTTGCAAAAATACGGCATTAACCGTACCGGCGCGGTGATCTTCGTGATGTTGGGTTTTGTTGGGGTTGCGGTATTAGCCGTGCTTGGATTATTACCCACGGTATTTAAGCAAGGTGCCAACTTTGTTCGTGAGTTACCCTATATGCTTAATCAGGCGCAAGGCTATTTGCTCACCTTACCTGAGCAATACCCTGAAATGATTGATGCCGAGATGGTGTCGACCTTAATGGATAATGTGCGTAACAAGCTAATTAGCAGTGGTGAGGCCATTGTGTCATTCTCTTTAGGCTCACTGATTAATATCGCGGCTCTGCTGATTTACTGTATTTTAGTGCCCTTATTGGTCTTTTTTATGCTTAAAGACAAAGTGGTATTGATGCAAAGCGTGACGCGTTTCTTACCCGAAAATCGTCAACTTGCTGGCCAAGTTTGGACCGAAATGAACAGCCAAATTATTAACTATATCCGCGGTAAGGTGGTTGAAATCCTCATAGTAGGGATTGTTAGCTATGTGGTGTTTGCGGTGTTAGATCTGCGTTACTCAGCGCTACTGGCGGTGTTAGTTGGCTTGTCTGTACTGATCCCCTTCATTGGCGCTGCTGCGGTCACGGTGCCAGTTGCATTGGTGGGCATGTTTCAGTGGGGGTTTACTTCTGATTTTTGGTATTTAATGATTGCCTACGGCGTGATCCAAGCCCTCGACGGTAATGTTTTGGTGCCTGTATTATTCTCTGAAGCGGTTAATTTACACCCAGTCTCTATCATTGTGGCGGTGCTTGTATTTGGCGGGATCTGGGGCTTTTGGGGGATCTTTTTTGCTATTCCACTGGCGACCTTAGTTAAAGCCGTGGTCAATGCATGGCCTTCTGATAAGGCGACTCAACAAGCCGCCTAGTTTAGGGCATCACATGACTCAGTAGCGAAAGTGCACGAGGTGACAGTGCATGATGCAAAGAGAAGGGGGAGGTTAGAAATAACCTTCCCTTTTTTTCTTCTCCATAGAGCTTGATTGATCTCTGTCTAACATGCGGCCTTGGCGCTCACTGGTACGGGCAATGAGCAGCTCATGGATAATATCTTTGACGCTTTGAGCATCGCTTTCGACCGCTCCAGATTGCGGATAACAGCCAAGGGTACGAAAGCGTATATTGCGCATTTTTAAGCTTTGCTGCTCTTGCGGCGTTAAAAACGCCAGCATACGGTCATCGTCCAGTGCAAAAACTTGCTGACTTTCTTGGCAGCGCCAGCTCATTCTGGAGGCTGAAAAATACAAGGGAACAATCTCTATTCCTTCTAGCTCGATGTAACTCCAAACATCTAATTCGGTCCAGTTTGATAATGGAAATACCCGCACTGATTCGCCTAAACCAAGCTGGGTATTGTAGTTTTTCCAAAGCTCTGGTCGCTGTGCTTTCGGATCCCAGCTTTGAAATTGATTACGCACCGAAAAAATTCGCTCCTTGGCTCTCGATTTCTCCTCATCGCGCCTTGCTCCGCCCAAGGCGGCATCAAATTTTAGCCGCTCCAATGCTTGCTTTAATGCTTGGGTTTTCATTTGGTCATTGTATTTAACCGAGCCAGAAGTAATGGGATGGACTCCCTTGGCTAACGCTTCATGATTAATATGCACATCGATATCTAATTGAAATTTGTCTGCAATTTTGTCGCGAAACTGTGCCATTTCGGCAAATTCCCAAGTGGTATCCACATGCAGTAACTTAATCGGGATAGGCGCAGGCCAAAATGCCTTACGCGCAAGGTGAAGCAAAACGGTCGAGTCTTTGCCGATAGAATAAAAAAGTCCGGGGCGTTCAAAGCAAGCAGCTACTTCCCGAATAATATGAATGGCTTCTGCTTCAAGAGCCTTAATGTGAGTGAGGCGATTCACGGTCATGATTAATCCTATCGTTTAGTTAAACTCAAATTGCGGTGCATGCTGACCAAAACATTGTGGATAGAATTGTCGATTAAGTAAAATAGATAAATATTCACAAACCGTTTCGTTATACAGAACGGTTTGAACATACAATGGATAATCGTTTCGTATTTTATGCGAGGCTCTTACTTCTTTTTAAGATCAAGGCAAGTGATATCAATAATGGCGAAATGACTTAATAGAGTGGCAAGACGTGAAATAGAACAAGGCTTAGCTAAGCCAAATGATGAGGGGGATATTGCTAGGTGTATTAAAAGGGTAACCCGAGGATAACCAGATGCCCGGGTTACCCTCGGCTGGCATTACTGACTTAAGTAATCCATGACCACCTGATGGTGATCTTTGGTTTTAAACTTGGTAAATACATGTTCAATCACGCCTTGCTCATCAATTAAAAAGCTCAAGCGGTGAATGCCGTCATATTCCTTGCCCATGAACTTCTTAGGTCCCCAAACCCCGAAAGCATCGGCGACTTGATGATCTTCATCAGCAAGTAAGTCGAAGTTAAGATTATCGCGCTCAACAAACTTGGCTAGGCGCTTGACCGGATCAGGACTTATCCCTAACACCACTAAATTTAGATCTTGTAACTCGGCTTTGCTGTCACGTAAACCACAGGCTTGAGTGGTACAACCGGGTGTCATGGCTTTAGGGTAAAAATAGACTAATACCTTTTTACCTGCTAAGTCAGCCAAACTGATAGTGTTGTCTAGTTGGTTTTTTAGGCTGAAAGCGGGGGCTTTATCACCTGCTTGAAGTGTTTGCATGGGGACTCCGTGAAATTAAGTAAACCAATGGAATACAGTTTTAATGCTACATTGGATCACATTATTGTTGTGAATTCTACTTTTCCACTCGGTTAGGAAAATAAAACAGTCCGAAACCGCCAGTGAATATGGTATCTTTGGCCTAAATTTGCCAAATGATTACAAGCGCAGAACAACAAAAAACGCTTGTTGGAAAAGAACCAAGTAACTTATGCTCCTGATACCACCTCAACGGGTCAAGCTGTGACATTAAGGTGTTGGTTATTTTATACACTGTTGACAGCTGCAAGCTGAATATAAGTGATCCTAATTGGCCCTCATGCTTGTTTTTAATGAGTTGGAAAAGTACCATAATTCGCTCGATTATTAGGGAGATGTCTAGATGCTGACGGGTAGTATTGTTGCTTTAATTACACCTATGGATAATAGCGGTGAAATTGATTTTCAGGCGCTGAAGAGTTTAGTGGAATACCACGTTGAAGCAGGCACTTCTGCCATCGTCTCAATGGGGACAACCGGTGAGTCAGCAACCTTAAATGTCGACGACCACGTTAAAGTGGTGATGAAAACATTAGAGTATGCAGCAGGTCGCATTCCAATTATTGCGGGTAACGGGGCTAACTCAACTTCTGAAGCCATCACCTTTAGCAAACTATTTCAAAATACTGGCCTTGCGGCAGGCTTAAATGTAACGCCTTACTACAATAAACCAACTCAAGAAGGTTTATATCAGCATTATAAGGCCATAGCTGAATCCTCATCATTGCCACAAATTTTGTACAATGTACCAGGGCGTACCGCAGTGGATATGCTGCCAGAAACCGTGGCGCGTTTAGCTAAAATTGAAAACATCATAGGTATTAAGGAAGCAACCGGTGATCTGCAGCGTTTAGCCGATATCAAAGCCTTAGTTGATGACAGCTTTGCCCTTTACAGCGGTGATGATGCGACAGGATTGGACTTTATGCTTCAAGGCGGTCATGGCGTGATTTCCGTAACCACTAACCTTGCTGCTAAACAAATGGCAACCATGTGTGACTTAGTGGCGCAAGGTAATGCAGATGCCGCACAAGAAATTAATCAAAAGCTGATGCCGGTACATCAAAAGCTATTCGTTGAAGCCAACCCGATTCCGGTAAAATGGGCTGCTCAGCGTATGGGCCTTATTCCTAATGGAACCTTGCGTTTACCATTAACAACGCTTTCTGAGCCGCAGCAACCGATTGTGGCAACAGCATTACAACAAGCTGGACTCATAGATTAGGGTAATTATTGCGTGTTAAATAGACAAAAAATATTAGTTGGTGGGGTCTTGTTAGCGATCTTGGCTGGGTGTAGTAGCCCTGAGTCACGTAAGCAAGCCGTCAATGACTTCGATTATTTGGATGCCTCCCTTGCCACACCCCTTTCAACGGAAGGAGTGGGTGAATTGGAGCAAGATCCAACCTATAAAATTCCTGCATTGGGTACAAATGCCTCTGGCGAATATCTTGGGAAAAAAGTAGACGTACGTTCGCCTAGCCAAGTTCTGCCAGTACTCCAAGGTACGTATGTTGATGAATCCAGTGATAAGGTAACCGTTACCTTTACCGAAGCGATTCGCGGCGGCACGATGAAGGACGATGTTTGGACCTTAATGCTGAATTTCCTTGCTCAACAAAACGTAGCGACAGTATCGCTCGATAAAGGGCGAGGGGAGCTGGTATCTGATTACTTTACTTTCGAAGAAACGTTTGGCTCGTTCTGGAATAAAACTCGCTTTCGCTCCAAAGAGCAATATAAGTTTTACCTCAAAGAATCTAGCTCTTCACGCAGTGCCAGCTTAGCGGTTGAATTACTTGACGTGACCGAATCCATTGATGGTGACGTGAATAAAGGGCCGCTTACCGTTGCGGAAAAAAACCGTTACGAAACCAACATGATCAACCGACTATTAGTGTTCGCACTTGCCGAGCATCAACGTTTGGTTGGCGCTTCGCAAAGCGTCGATAACCGAGTGCCGATTGAGCTAGGTTTTGATGCCAATGGTTTACCTGCGTGGGTGACAACGGTCAGCTACGACAAAGTATGGCAAAAATTGCCATTGGCACTGGGCGCACTCAACTTTGAGGAAGAAGCCAGCAACAAAACCCTTGGTTTTTATCGTATGAGCTTTAAGCAACCCTCTGAGAGTTTCTGGAAAGAGCAAGGTGTTCGTCGCTTCGATCTAGACAGAGGTGACTACATTTTCCAACTTGGTCAGTCTCAAGATGGGCAAACACTTGTGACAATCTTCGACAAAGATAAAAAACCTTTGTCGGTGCAACAGGTGAGCAGTATGTATCTAAGTATTGCAGACCTAATGCAAAAGCAAATGCAAGTGGAAGCAAAATAACCACCCGGGCGCGAATTAATCGCGCCCTTTTTAATGAACAATACTAGCTGTATTTCAGTTATTGCTATTTAAGAAGGCGAATAATAATGAGTCTTGCTGACAAGGTTTTAGCAGTCAATAATGATCTTCCTATCCGTACCGACAAGCCTGTTCACAGTGGTAAGGTACGCTCCGTTTATTGGCTAACCGAAGCCGATAGTCGTCGCTTGATTGCTGAGAAAAACTACGATGTTGCACCGGATACGCCATTGGCCATTATGGTTATCAGCGACCGCATCTCAGCATTTGATTGCATTTGGCACGGTGAAGGTGACATGAATGGCGTACCAGGTAAAGGTGCGGCGCTTAACGCTATTTCAAACAACTGGTTCCGCCTGTTTAAAGAGCAAGGCCTAGCGGACAGCCATATTCTTGACATTCCACATCCATTTGTTTGGATTGTTCAAAAAGCGCGCCCAGTGATGATTGAAGCGATTTGTCGCCAATATATCACGGGCTCAATGTGGCGCGCCTACGAAAAGGGCGAGCGTGAATTTTGTGGTATTCAACTACCAGACGGTTTAAGCAAAGATCAAAAATTGCCTGAGCTATTAATTACTCCTTCTACCAAAGGGATATTACGTGGTATTCCAGGCGTGCCGGAAGCGGATGACGTGAATGTTACCCGTAAAAATATTGAAGATAACTTTGCTGCATTTAACTTCACTAAAGCGCAAGACATCGATCTATACGAGAAGCTATTAAAAGAAGGCTTTGGTGTGATCAGTGAGGCTTTGGCTAATATTGGCCAGATGTTTGTCGATACTAAGTTTGAATTTGGTTACGTTACCGATAAAAACGGCCAAGAGAAACTAATCTACATGGATGAAGTGGGTACTCCCGATTCATCACGCATCTGGGATGCCGCAGAGTTTGCCAAAGGTAACGTGATTGAAAACTCAAAAGAGCAATTCCGTCAATTACTGCTCAACCACTTCCCTGATCCCGACATCCTGCTAAATAAAGATCGCATGCCAGAGCGTGAAGCCCTAGCGCGTGATAATGCGCTTCCAGAAGCCGTGCTAATGAAGGTATCGGAAATCTATTTAGGCGTTGCTGAGAAGATCACAGGTGAGAAAATTACCCTATCGGATAACCCTAAAGCAGAAATCATCCAGATCTTACGTGATGAATACCAATTAATCGCTGACTAAGCTAATTGGTTATACTGCTAACTGAATAATTAAAAGCCAAACACTTGTTTGGCTTTTTTGATCTCTGCTCCCCATAACTGCGAGTTAACTTGAACCTACGGGGCTATAGCTAGTAATACGTTTCACTTCATAAGCCTAAACCCAATCAGCTTGTGAGCCTGTTGCTAATTCGCTCAAAGCGTTGGCGACGGTGTAGACAGTTCGATATATGATGACATGACATTTAAATGGATTCCCAATCTGACGATATATAAACAAGTTAGGAATACAAGGAGAACCCATGCCAATGCAATCAGGAAAATAATTATGAACAATTTAATGATTTTTATCTTCAGTGTTTTTCTGATTGCATTATTAACTTTTCATTTTATGTCTAATGCCAATAATATTACGCCTTCGTCCTCGGTGAGGGATTCACTAGGTTACATTGATACTCCTTTTAAAAAGGAAGATACAAAAACTGTCGTTGAGTTTGAAGTCACTCAAGGGCAGTCATTTTGGTCTATTATTGTGATTCCTATCACTGGAGCTCGTTTTGAGTTAATTGCAGCAGATGGAACTGTTGTTTTTGACAATCAGCACAATGACATAAAGGTGGTCCATGGTTCGGACATGCGAGATGGATTAGCGGGTGTAAGATATGATTTACCATTAATAGATGTAGCCAACAGGACTGGTACTTGGCAGTTTGTTGTTCAGTATGATTCCCCTGGCTATGATTCAATGATTGTCACTCAAATTTTCAAACAGATGACAGTTGATGCGAAGGTGACTATTCCTGGCAACCTCGCTGTTGTAGGAGATTTAATGGCTCCTTCAGTGATCGTGAAAGCAAATGGTGAAGGGATTCCTAATGCCGATGTATCATTCTTACTCACTTACCCTGATGGGAGTACACTGACAGTTGCTGGTTACGATAATGGTTTAGGTTTTGATGGTGCAGCTGGTGATGGTGTGTATAGTAGTGTTTCGACCTATCCTTACCAGCAACTAGGCGAGCATTTGATAGAAGCGAAAGTGACAGCACAGCATCTAGGTTATGAATATCAAACCCAAGCTGCTAAGAATATCGTTGTGACTGAACAACTTGCTATAGTTAACAAAACAGAGGTAATGATACCGCAAGATTCTTGTGCTGAAGAGGTTATATTAAAGGCAAATATAACAGTAAAAAAATCAGGTAACTATAGCATATATAACTCATTAAAAGGTTCTTTAGATAACCGGTTTGGTATTAGAGTTATTCAAAAAATGGACTTATCGCAAGGTGAACATGATATTGAATTATTTTATTCTAAGGAGGCGTTGATAAAGAGGTTCTCGCAACAGGAAATAATCTCATTCTCTCCACTACTTATTGAAATCATAGATCTTGATAGAGCAGGTACCCCTGGGTTTAATTCTGTGGTTAATCCACGTGCAGCCATAGCAGATAAGTTTTATTTAAAAGAGAGCGGCTTCTGTCGGGTGAATATTTAAAACTTAACATAGTTTGCATACATAAAAATAGCTGGACAACCACTATTGTATAATGTTCGCTTAACAAAAAACGAGGCAGCTTTCAGTAATACGATCATGAATTACTTAGAAGAATGTCCTCGCTTTATGCTTTAACGTGGCTGTTGCTAAATCACCATAAAAAACTGCACTAATATAATTTTCAATATCGTACCTACGCCAGGGAAAATCATTGCGTAACAAATTTCGGGCCGGCCTGTTGGGGCGAGTTGATTACCGTAGGCAAGGATAGCGGGGTTACCGGTTGCACCAGATGCGATTCCGAGTAACTCATCAAATTTAATCTTGAAAATGAAATGCCCCAATAAGATAACGGCCAGCACGACAACTGCAAGCTCAATGATCCCTGCAAAGAATATGCTTAGTCCTGCGCCTGCGATGTTGTCTACAAATGGTGCTCCTGAGGATATACCAACACTGGCCAAGAACAAGGTTAGGCCAAAATTGCGCAATAAAGTATTCGCAACTATCGGCATACTCCAATTTAACGGACCAAGGCGGCCAACATAGCCAAGTACCAATGACATAATTAATACACCGCCGGCTATTCCAAATTTAACTACACCTACACCTGGTATCGGAAAAGGGATTAAGCCAATCATAGCACCAACAGCAATGCCTAAGCCCATGGCCACGAAACTGTGTTGAAACTCAGCATTAATAGAATCACCAAACAGCTTCCTTATCTGCTCCTTTTTACTTGGTTCAACCAAAATACCCAGTTGATCACCATACTCCAGCTCCAAGTCAGGTTTAGCAAGTAGGTCGTTATCGCCTCGGCGAACCTGAATAATTTCTACGGAAATATCTTTGGGTAAGGCAATATCACGCAACTTTACGCCAATGAGTTGCTCCTTTGAGACAAACATGCGCACGTAGTCGAGGTTGTGTCGATCTTGGGTAGCGTTGTCACTGTCGGTAGCTTGTAGCATGGAAATATGTTCAGGGTAACCGGCGATCAAGAGCATGTCGTTGGCGTCAATCTGCAGATCATTTGCTGGGAGCAGGTTTTCCTCGTTGCGCCTGATTGCAAGCAAATTTACTTGCTTGGGAAGTTGTTGCATTACCTTATCAACTGTTAGCCCTGTGAAATTCCGGGTAGTTGCATTCAGCTCACCGGTGGCCAATCGCTTAGGTGGCTGTACATCTATATTTGGTTTAAATACGCGCAATGCTAAGTAGAAAAATATCATTGGGCCGAACACACCAAAGGGATATGCAATCGCATAAGCAACAGCGGGGCTATTATTTCCTGAAACATCAATAGCCGCCTGCAAGCTTGCTGTACTGGTCAAAGAGCCCGCAAACATACCTGCGGCAAAATCCGATGAAAAATGCATCGTTTGGCTAAGTAAGACAGCGGTTCCAAAACCAGCCAAAACGGCGATAGCTGCTAATAAATTAGCTTTGATACCAAATGAACTCGCTAATCCAGAAAAAAAGTGTCTACCGTATTGAATTCCAATGCCGTAAAGAAACAGCACTAGCCCCATTAGTCCAAGCAATCCCGGTGGGGTAGCATTAGGTGCAATAGCGCCGAAAGCTAAACCGACAAAAAGGACGGCGCCAATGCCAAGCGAAAAACCACCAATATTAATCTTACCGACGGCATAGCCAATGCCAATGACCAAAAAGAGTGTAATAAATGGCTGAGAATTCAAAAAGTGCGCAATAGTTTCAATCATTTAAAACTGATCCTTTCCCTTGTATTTTGTTGCAATCATAACAGTAAAAGGTGAAAAATGATTAAAATTTTATTGTGAAAAGTCTGTTACCTTGCCAGTAACCGATGTTTTTTAGCCAAATAATTTAGGCGGGAGTCCTTGATTTGTCTTAAACACTAACTGCAAGTTCTGGGTAACTCCCACGCTCGTGCCTTAGATATACAATGTGCTTTAAATGAGGAATTACATTTGGTGGTTCATTTTCTGCATTTCTAAACTTTACCACCAGATATTCCTCTTCAATTGTAATTGGCTCAACGTAGTCTGCTAGGGCTTCAGCCGCCTCGGACAATATTGCCCATTGCGACTCTTTCGCAATGTCAGAACCAAAAACACAGCGCCACTTAATTGTATTTCCAACCATTTCTATAGAAACAGCTCTAAGTCCACGAGTAACGCATCCGAGTAGTGCCCTTTGCGCAGATAACCTAAGATCTTCGTTCATACTTTGCTTTAACTTAACCCTTTGTTATTTTTGATTTTCTGTATTTATTTAGCAGCCAACAAATACATAATTTCGAAAAAACTACGTTTAAACCAAAACCTAACCCAGTCATTAAAATAGTCACAATATTTCTACCGACAATACCACAAACACTATTAGCAAACTCGCCTACTTCTATCGCAAGCAGCGTCCAAGGCATTGCCAAAATAAGGAAAAAAAACTCGGGATATTAAAATTCGTACTCAAGTTCCAATTTAAATATCTAGCTAAGTGCCAAAACAAGCCATATAAAACTGGAATGCTAAAAACACATACTTAGTTTTCACTTAAACTCCAGTAACACATAACGCTTTGTTATACGCTTACTGACCGCCCCATTCTTTGTGCCAATAGCTTGCAGTATCGGAAGTGCTCTTAATAATTTTATCCATGGTGGGCTCTGACGGCCATATTTGGATCAAGTGCTTCTGTCCCTTAACTGGGGCTTCCCAATCATCGTCATCACCGTAATCCGCGCCCATGGCGATAATGCAATAGCGAACACCATAATTCCCTTCTGGAAGGTCAATAGGGTAAATTTCTTCGCAACCCCATTCACATAAGGCCACAGGAGTTTTATTTCTTTTGAAAGACACTTCAACAATTTCTTCGAAGGCGTCATCTATTGTTGGTTCAGACGAATATAGTTTGATCTCAACTGATGCTGTTCCATTTTGGATGCCTGTGACGAAGAACAATTTACCTGATTGTGAAGCACCACAGATTCCATTCTGTTGATCTTTGAAAGCGACTTCTGGGTCTAAGTAGTCATCTTCATCATCAAGCTCGGGGATATCAATGTAAAATTGTCCGTACTCAATTGCGATATTTCCTGAATAAAGTGTCTTGATATCTTGATCTAGCATGATTTTTCCTTTCACGTATAAAGCCTTTAGCACAGACGAGCGATAGCGAGGCGTGGCCGCGATAAACACCTTCTGAATTTAGAAGATTAAGAGCCATTCCTGCTATTTTTCAAGCCATATTGGGTTCGATATCTGCCATTTCATTGCCAAACACTTCAAAGCCAGTAATAGTTTCAATTTCTTTTAACTTAGCTGATTTATCTCTTAGTTTGCTGGGGAAGGCTTCATTGGCCCATCTCCACATCCAGGTGTAAGTCCTAGTATTGAAGCTGCCTATAGGAATAATCTTGGCTTTGACTTTATCGTCTTTTAGAAGGTAAATTTTTTCTTTTTCAAAGACATGCTGAAATCTATCGAACGATCCAAAACCGAACTCATCGATCCGGCTCTGTTGCTTCCTTTCTAAGGCATCGAAACAATAATCTATGTATTGTTGAAATTCGTCGTCATTCATCCATTTTACTCATAACACCTTATTCGACCCCATACCGAGGTA